>JACCYY010000292.1 GCA_013696235.1 Sporichthyaceae bacterium
GTCGCGCGCCGGCCCCAGTGGTACTGCAGGAAGCCGCGCTCGAACTCCCCCGGCGGCCGCTCGGTCCATGGCACGTAGAAGGGCATCTCCGCCGGGTCGTGGATGCCGGCTCCGGCCACCGCGACGAGGTCGTCCAGTCCGGCGTCGTCCGGAAGACTCAGCTCGAGCCGAGGCGTACGGACGCGGATCCCCGCCGGCGGCCAGTGGTCGGTCCTCATCGCCGCAGTCTCGCGGACCATCTCAGACGATGGCCATCCGATAACGAGCCGGTCGCAGCGGTGGGTGAGCCGGCACGGTCCGGGTACTGGTCCACGATGGGATGGCGAAACCTGGCAGATGATCTCGGCGTCGACCGTCTGGGCGAGCTCACGCAGCTCGATCGGATCGTTGACCCCGTCCGGGCGGTCGTGCAGCGGGCGGCGAAGCCGCCGGCGGTCAAGGACTTCCTGCACGGGACCTGGGCCGGGCACCCGCTGCATCCTGCACTCGCCCAGCTCACCGTCGGCGCGTGGGTGGGTGCCGCAGTGCTCGACCTGTTGCGGCCGGGTCGCGACGGGTCCGCGGCGGCGAGCACTGCTCTCGTTGCCACCGGGGTCGCGTCGGCGGTTCCGACTGCGGCTGCCGGTCTGGTCGACTGGGCCGAGCTGCACGAGGACCAGCAGCGGATCGGGCTGGTGCACGCGGCGATCAACGTCGGTGCACTCACGCTCTACTCGGCGTCGCTGGTCGCGCGCCTGCGCGGACGGCACCAGGTCGGTCGGCAGATCGCGTACGCCGGTGTCGCGCTCGGCGGCGTCGGCGCGATGATCGGCGGCCACCTCTCGTTCCGCTGGGCGGCCGGGGTCAACCACAACGAGCACGTCTTCCACGTGCTCGACGGCGGCTGGCACGACATCGGCCGGTTCGACGAGCTCGACGACGGCAAGCCATCTCGTCGCGAGATCGGCGAGGTTGCCCTCGTCGCGCTCCGCCGTCGCGACCGGGTCGACGTGCTCGTCGACCGCTGCAGCCACCTGTCCGGACCGTTGCACGAAGGTGCCCTCAGCACGGTGAACGGCGTGACCTGCCTGGTCTGCCCATGGCACGACAGTGCGTTCGCGGTCGACGACGGCAGCGTCCAGCGCGGTCCCGCGACGGCCCCGCAGCCGCGTTTCGAGGTCCGGGTCCTCGGCGGCGTCGTGCAGGTCCGAGGACCGCTCCGCGCCAGCAGCTGACCCGACCCGGGGACACCTATGGGCCCGATCTGTCGACGTTCTCCACAGGTCTTTTGCGCGGGTCGGTTCTGTCGGGGGCGTTGGCTAGAATCGTACGTATGTTCGAAGGTGTGGAAGCGCTGGCGGCGCGGTTACGGGCGACCGCGCCACCGGTCCCGGCCGAAGGCGCGCGGGAGTCCAGCCCGGTGCTGGACCCCGACGGTGCGCTGGTGGACCGGTTGGTCGAGCTGGAACGGGTCAAGGCCGACGCGGATGCCGAGGGCATGGTGATCATGGCCGGGTTGTGCGACCGGGCCGAGGGCTGGATCGACTGGGGTCTCGTGGAGGGCCACGGCCCGGGCCCGTCGGATCTGGTCGCGAACGAGATCGCCCCGGCCCTGCACCTGTCCCCGGTGACCGCGTCGATCCGGGTGGACCAGGCGCACCGGATCGCCACGGTGCTGCCCGCCACGCTCGCGGTGTACGGGCGCGGCGACATCGACCGGGGCCGGCTGCTGGCCATCGAGGACGCGACCTGCAACCTCGACCCAACCGCCGCGGCCAAGGTCGAGCAGATCGTGCTCCCGGACGCGCCGAACCAGACCGCGGCCGAGCTGCGGGCGGCGCTGCGCCGCGCGGTGATCACCGTTGACCCGAAGGTGTCCGAGAAGCGCCGCAAGGCCGCGATCCGGGACCGACGGGTGACCCGGTACCAGCGCACCGACGGGACCAGCGCGATCGAAGCCGTCTTGTCCGCGCTGGACACCGGCGAGATCTACGAGCTCGTCGACGAGGTCGCCCGCCGCTCCAAGACCACCGATGACATCCGCACCATGGACGCCCGCCGGGCGGACGCACTGGTGGTCCTGCTCCTCGGCCGCGACCCTTACCTCGGCCCCGAAGACCCACCACCACCCACGCCGCCGCCTGGTGACCACCCGCGCGAGCCCGAGGCGCCGCCGGACGACCCCGGCGACCTCGGCGACCTCGACGGCGGTGACGGGCCGCTGCCGGACGACCCCGACGACCTCGACGACCGGTTCCGGCCTGAACCTGACGACACGGACGTGCAGCCCCGGACCGAGCCCGACGAGCCGTTCCGGTCCGGCCGGGCGCTGTCGGAGCTGGTGGCCCGCTGCCTGGCCGCGGTCCTCGCTCGCCAACCACCGAGCCCCCCGTGGGTGTCGATCCACCCGGTCAACCGACCCGACGGTCAGGCCGTCGAGGTCGGCGAGCTGGAGGGGTACGGACCGGTCACCAGCGAGTACGCCCGCTGGCTCGATGAACGAGGTGCCACCCGGCCACCGCCGGCGCCATCCGGCCGAGCCCCGACCGAGGCCGAGGCCCGCACCCATGACCCGCCGGACTGGCTCGACACCGAGATCAGGGCGCGGGACGGGACCTGCCGATACCCCGGCTGCCGGCGAACCGCCCGACGCTGCGATCTGGACCACACCATCCCCCACCCTGACGGGCTCACCGTCGCGGGGAACCTGGCCGCGCTGTGCCGGCGGCACCACCGAGCCAAGCAGTCCGGCGCGTGGACCGTGAAACAAACCGACCACGGTGTCCTCCGCTGGACCTCGACGATCACCGCCCGCACCTACCTCACCCACCCCCGCGGGCACCACGGCACCTGGCGCGGAACGACCATCGATCAGGCGTAGAACACCCGGTCGACAACGGCGCGAGCCCGACGGGTGGTGCGGAGGTGGTCCTCGATCAGCCGGCCGGACTCGCCCGGGCCGTGCCCCATGAGTCGGGCGACCCGCTCCAGAGCACGCCCGTCGGACGGGAAGGAGTTGCCGGCTCGTCCGCCGGCCAGCACGATCGCGTTGCGGGACCGGGACGAGAGCACCCACGCCTCACGGAGCGCGTCCGCGTCCGCTGCGCTGACCAGCCCGAGGTCGCCGGCCGCGGTGAGCGCGGTCAGCGTCCCGGTCGTCTGCAGCGCGCGGTGATCGCCGGCATGCAGCAGCTGGAGCAGCTGCACGGTCCACTCGACGTCGGCGAGACCGCCCGGTCCCAGCTTGACGTTGCGCTTGGGGTCCTTGCCGCGCGGGAGCCGTTCGGACTCCACCCGTGCCTTGATCCGACGGATCTCCCGGACCGCCTCGACCGGCACGCCGCCGACCGGCCAGCGCAGCGGGTCGACCAGCCGGATGAATCGTGCACCGAGGTCGGCATCGCCGGCTACCGGCGTCGCGCGCAGGAGCGCCTGGGTCTCCCAGGGGTGCGACCAGCGCGCGTAGTACACCTGGTACGCGTCGAGCGACCGGACGAGAGGACCCTGTCGGCCCTCCGGACGCAGATCGGCGTCAACCCCGAGCGCAGGATCGGCACCGGGCTGCCCGAGCAGGCGGCGCAGCTCGTTCGCGATGGCCCGCGCCTCGTCCGCGGCGGCCCGGTCGTCACCGACTGCCCGCTCGTCGGCGGGCGCCGGGAGCGCTGGTTCGTACACGAACAGGACGTCTGCATCAGACCCGTAGCCCTGCTCGCCGCCACCGAGCCGACCCATGCCGACGACCGCAAGCCGGGCTCGGGCCGGCGCGGAGCCCACGACGGATCGCGTCGCAGCGTCGAGCGCGCCACGGATCGCGACCCGGGTGATCGTGGTGAGCGCCTGCTCGACGTCGCGCTGGGCGACCATGCCGAGCACGTCGCCGGAGGCCACCCGGAAGACCTCGCGGCGCCGGATCGCGCGGACCGCAGCGACCCCAGCCTCCGCGCTGTCGGCCCGTCGGGTTGCGGCCAGCACCTCGAGCTCGAGTGGCGGTGCCGCCCGGGGTACGAGCGCATCGTCGTCGGCGAGGGTCGCGACCGCGTCAGGCTGGCGCAGCAGCAGGTCGCTGGCGAACCGGCTCGACGCCAGCAGGTGCGCGAGCCGCTCGGCCGCCGCGCCCTCGTCGCGCAGCAGCCGGAGGTACCAGTGTGTCGAACCGAGCGCCTCGCTCACCCGGCGGAACGCGAGCAGCCCGGCATCGGGGTCGGCGCCGTCGGCGAACCATCCGAGCAGCACCGGGAGCAGGGTGCGCTGGATCGCGGCAGCCCGGCTGACGCCAGCGGTGAGCGCCTCGAGATGGCGCAGGGCGCCGGCCGGGTCGACGTAGCCGAGCGCGACCAGCCGGTCCCCGGCCGCCTCGGGCGTCAGCCGCGCGTGCGTCCCTGGCAGCCTGGCTACCGCGGAGAGCAGCGGTCGGTAGAAGAGCTTCTCGTGCCGCCGGCGGACGTCGCGGGTGTGCCGGCGCCACTCCTCACGCAGCTCCCGCGCCGGGTCCGACCGCAAACCCATGGACCGGCCGAGCCGCCGCAGGTCGTCCTCGCCCTCCGGAAGCAGGTGCGTCCGGCGCAACCGGAACACCTGGATCCGGTGCTCGAGGGTCCGCAGGAACTCGTACGCCCCGCGGAGCTCGGCAGCGTCCTCGCGCCCGACGTACCCGCCGGCGCTGAGCGCCTCCAGCCCGACCAGCGTGGTGCCGCTGCGCAGCGTCTCGTCCCCGCGACCGTGCACGAGCTGGAGCAGTTGGACGGCGAACTCGACATCACGCAGTCCGCCCGGTCCGAGCTTGAGCTGGCGGTCGGCGTGGTTTGCCGGGATGTTCTGCTCGACCCGCCGGCGCATCGCCTGCACGTCGGCCACGAACCCCGGTCGGCTTGCCGCCTGCCAGACCATCGGGCCGACGGTGTCGACGAACTCCGCGCCGAGACCGCAGTCGCCGGCGACCGGCCGCGCCTTCACCAATGCTTGGAACTCCCACGTCTTCGCCCAGCGCTCGTAGTACGCGCGGTGGCTGGCCAGGGAACGGACCAGAGGTCCCGCGCTCCCCTCTGGTCGTAGCGCCGCGTCGACCGGCCAGATCGTCCCCTCGCGCGTCGTGCTGCTGCAGGCCCGGACCAGCGCGGCCGCGAGCCGAGACGCCTCCCGCATTGCCGTCGCCTCGTCCGCGCCGGGCAGCGGCTCGGCGACGAAGATCACATCGACGTCGCTCACGTAGTTGAGCTCGCGGCCACCGCACTTGCCCATGCCCACAACAGCGAGCCGGACGACGTCCTCAGCTCCGGGCACGTCGGCGCGGGCGACTGCGAGCCCCGCGTCGAGGGTGGCACCCGCCAGGTCGGCGAGCTCCGCTGCGACGTCGCCGACGGCGAGGTGCCCGTCGAGGTCGCGCGCGGCCAGTCGCAGCAGGAGTCGCCGGTACTCGACGCGAAGCGCGTCGTACGCGGCGGCGACGGGGATGGCTGCACGCGGTCCGTGCGCCCGCGGGTCGGCGCCGACCGCGACCAGCATCGCGTCCCGGAGACCGAGGGCGGTGGGCCGGAACCCCTCCAGCTGGTCGTCGGCCAGCGCGTGCCAGTGCTCCGGATGCCGGACCAGGTGCTCACCGAACGCGGCGCTGCTGCCGAGCACGGCCGCCAGGCGGTTCCGGAGCCCGTCCGAGGCGAGGACGGCGGTCACCAGGGTCGGGCGGTCCTCCGCGGCGGCCAGCAGCCGTACGAGCGAACCCAGTGCGAGAGTCGGGTCCGCGGACCGGGCGAACGCCTGGATGACCGCATCGCCATCCGGTGGCTCCAGCAGCCTGCGCGTCGCCGGATCGTCCAGGAGCGTGCCGACGGTCACCGGATCGCTGAAACCGAGCCGCACGAGCCGCCCCGGCACCTCGCCCGGCCCGCGGCCGCCCCTACCGGACGACGCCTCCGGCGGCCGCTCAGCGCGCATGGCTTGGAGGCTAGGCGGTCGCGGGGTGCCCGGTGTTGGCCGGCACCTTCAACCCGCTCGCTGACCGCACGGCAAACACCGGGTGGCGCGGCTGCCACGCCGATACGCTCCGCCCCGTGCCGCGATTCGCCTTCCCGCGCCTCGGCCGTCCGCGCAAGCTCCGCGCCACCGACGCCGACCGCGACGCGTACGGCAACATCGTGAGCAAGGCGTTCTCCGAGGGCCAGCTCGACGCGACGGCGTTCGAGTACCGCAGCAGCAAGGTGCTCAACGCCAAGACGGTCGGCGAGCTCGACGACCTGGTCGCCGACCTGGTCACCCCCGAGACCGCCGACTTCCTCGTCACGGCACCCGGGCCGGTCGCCGTCGCGTCGGTCAAGCGCCAGCTGAAGATCGTCGGCGCAGTCACCCTCGCTGCGATCGGCGCCTCCGGCCTGATCGCGGCCGGGACGATCAGCGCAGGCACCGAGTCGACCTCGATCCAGCCCGTGTTCCCAGGCATCGACATCGAGATCCCGGCGCTGGACTGGCAGCCCCAACCGAGCATCGACATGTACTCGTTCGCCGGCCTGCAGCAGGTGGTGGACGACATCGTGGCCGCCGCCGGCAGCCCGGACCTCACCTGGCTCGGGCTCTACGGGGAGTACGCGCTGGCGAGCGGTCCAGCCGCGCCAGGCGCCACCCGGCTTGCGACCCACGACTGGCGGGACCGTGAGGTGACCACGTCGGCCGGCAGCCAGACGTTGGACGAGGCCGCGCTGTTCGACGTCACGACCGACATCGACGTGGCGGCGATCGCCAGCCTCGCTGCGGGGGCCGCGCAGCTGACCGGCGTCACGGACCCCACGTCGCTCTACGTCTCGATCGACCGGAGCCTCTTCAGCGCCGATCGGCAGGTCGAGGTGCGGTTGAGCCTGTCCAACGAGTACCAGGACGGCTACCTCACCGCGGACCACCTGGGCGAGATCATCACGATCGAGGGCCCGGGCGTCGAGCCCGACACAACGCGGTTCTACGCCGCGGCCGGAGCCATCAAGGCACTGGAGGCCCTGAGGTCCCGGCTCGAGCACGACGAGGTGACCGAGCTGCGCTTCTACGGCGAGTACGTGGCCGCGGAGGCGCCACCGGAACCGGGTGCCGCTGTCGTCGACAGCTACGAGTACCGCGGCGGGTCGATCGCGGC
>JACCYY010000002.1 GCA_013696235.1 Sporichthyaceae bacterium
AGATCAGCGAGCGCGGCACGAGCTGGCTCGGGACCGCCCTGTTCGCCCTCGCACTGCAGGTGACCGGCAGCTACCGGGTGGCGATCATCTCGCTGGTCGTCTTCTTCGTGCTCGGGTTCGCCGTGCTCAGCCGCGTCGACGTCCGGCGGGCCATCAGCGAGGCCGGGAACGTCGTGCCGGCCCGGGTCTGACGCTGCAGCCGGCCGGCGCGCCGCGGCGACCCGGAACCGCGAGGCGGAACAGGATCACGAGTCCGGCCGTTGTGCAGGTCGAGACCCGGGCAGACCGATCCAGTCGTTCGGCAATCCAAAACACCCGTGGAACCCGAATCACGGGAAACGCCACACCTTCTTTGGGAGACCGTCATGGCAGAGCGAGCACTCCGTGGGACGCGGCTCGGTGCCGTCAGTTACGAGAACGACACCGCGGTGGAACTCGCACCGCGCCAGGTCGTGGCGTTCCGCTGCGCCAACGAGCACACGTTCTCGCTCCCGTTCGCCGAAGAGGCAGAGCTGCCGACGACGTGGGAGTGCCGCCGCTGCGGTGCGGTCGCCCGCCGGGTCGACGGCGCCGAGCCGTTAATCAAGGCGGTCAAGCCGGCCCGCACGCACTGGGACATGCTGCTTGAGCGGCGCACCGTCGACGACCTGGAGGAGCTGCGCGCCGAGCGGCTGGCACTCCTGCGCGGCCCGAAGCGGGCCGCCCGCAAGTCGGCCTGAGCTCGGTCCGAAGGCGCGTGTCATCGGACCGTAAGGGTCGCGCTGACCACGTCCCGCGCAACGTTCCCGGGATACTGAGAGCCATGGATGTACACGCACATATCGCCCGGGCCATCGCGGCGGGCGCAGCCCTGGCGACCGCCGCCACTCTGCTGGCGGGGTGCGGAACGGCCACCGAGCCCTCCGTCGCGCCGCCACCTGCGATCCAGACCGAGGTGAAGCCGACGAGCGGCTCGTCGACTGACCCGTCGACGGCGGCTGCGGAAGGTCCGACCGGCACCGGCCGGAGCGCACCGGCCACCGCTCCGCGGAGCGAAGCGCCGGCGGCAGTCCCCGAACAGCTCGACTTCACCGCCGAGACCGTCGACGGGGCAACGTTCGACGGGAGCAGCCTCGCCGGCAAGGACGCCCTGGTCTACTTCTGGGCTCCGTGGTGCTCCACCTGCCGTCGCGAGGCGCCCGGAGTGGTCGACACGGTCGGCTCGTACGAAGAGCTGGCCTTTGTGACGGTGGGCGGCCGCAGCGGCGACCCGGCCGCGATGGCCGACTTCGTCGCCGACGTGGGCTTCGACAACGAGACGAATGTCGCGGACCTGAGTGGCGACATCTGGGCCCGGTTCGAGGTGACCCTCCAGCCCGCCTACGCGTTCGTGGACGACTCCGGCACGGTCGAGATCGTCTCCGGCCCGCTCGACAAGGACGACCTGGGCGCGCGCATCGACGCCCTGCTCGCGAGCTAGGAGCAACCCGGGTGCAGGCCCCGTACGCCGTCGCGCTGGCGGCCGGTCTGGTGGCCGCGTTCAACCCGTGCGGCTTCGCCCTCCTTCCGGCGTACCTCGCCCTCGTGCTGGGCGACCAGAACGGTTCGTCGGGCGCCGCGGTCCGGCGCGCGCTCGGGATGAGCGCCGCCATGACCGCGGGCTTCGTCGCGGTGTTCGGGGCGTTCGGCCTCGTCGTGGTGCCGCTCGCTCTCGCCGTCGAGCAGCACCTGCCGTGGGTGACAGTCGTGATCGGGATCGCGCTCGCGGGGATGGGCGTCTGGCTGGCGGCGGGGCGCCAGCTCACGGTCTCCTTGCCGCGCATGCGCGGCGGCGCACCCGCGGCGACCATGCTCTCGATGGTCGGCTACGGCGTGGCGTACGCGGTCGCCTCGCTGTCATGCACGATCGGGCCGTTCCTCGCGCTCACCTCGACCACGTTCACGAACGTCGGGCTGGTGGCCGGGGTCGCGATCTTCGTGACGTACGCGATCGGGATGGGTCTCGTCATCGGCGTGCTCGCCGTCGCGGTCGCGCTCGCTCGCGGGGCGTTGGTGGGTCAGCTCCGCCGGGTGATCCCCTACGTCAGCCGCGCCTCGGGTGTCCTCATGATCGTCGCCGGGGCGTACGTCGTCTACTACGGGATCTACGAGCTCCGGCTCTTCAGCGGGCAGACCGACGGCCAGGACCCGGTTGTCGGCGCCGCCGTCGAGATCCAGGGCATCATGGCGCGCTGGGTCCAGGCCGTCGACCCCTGGTGGTGGGTGTTCGGCCTGGCCGTCCTGGTCGGCGTCGGCGAGTTGGTCCGGCGCTCACGGGCGAGCACCCGTGAGACCGCGAGCGTTCCTGGTCGCACGCCGGATCAGTGACGGGTGGTCGTCAACGGCCGACGGCGGGGTCGTCGTCGACGAGCTCACCGCGCACCACCTGGTGGCCGGCCCAGGCCGTGGCGCGGTTCTGCATCCGCCTGGTCAGGAGCGCCAGCAGCATGCGACGGAACAGCGGCCTGGTCAACGGCAGAAGCATCGCGAGGCCCACCACGTCGGTGAGGAACCCCGGCGTCAGGAGCAGGGTGCCGCCGACGACGACCAGGCCGGCGTCGGCGAGCTCGCTGCTCGGCAGCCGACCGGACTGCAGCGCGGCCCGC
>JACCYY010000008.1 GCA_013696235.1 Sporichthyaceae bacterium
CACCGGGACCCCGCCGTCGAGGGCGGCTGGGCCCGGCTGGTCGAGGCGTGCCGCGAGTGGGACGGGCCGTCGATCATCTCGCAGGAGCTCTTCAGCCCCGCAAGTCCCGAGCAGGTCGACACCGCGATTGCCGACCTCGCGTTCGCCGACGTGCATCTGGTCTACACCGCTCGGATGCTCGCCCTGCAGATCCCGGCGGCCTGGCAGGAGGATCTGCGAAACCGGTTCAGTCCGAGACTCGACGAGTTCGTCGCAGCAGTCCGCCACCCTGACCAAGACAGGCAGGGTCTCGGCCGGATGTTCTGGTCCATGCAGGATGCGACAGAGGTGCTGCGGCGATGGGGTCGAGATCTCCCGCGGGACCGGGTTCACGTCATCACAGTGCCCGGTCGCGCGAACCCGCCCGACCTTCTGTGGCGCAGGTTCGCCACTGTCGTCGGGTTGGACCCCGACGCGTTCGACATCGATGGGTCGTACCAGAACTCCTCGCTCGGCGCCGCCGAGGCCGCTGTGCTGCAGCGTCTCAACCTCGCGCTGAACGAGGAGATCGGATGGCCCCTCTACGGCGAGATGATCAAGCATCACCTCGCCGAGACGCTCGCCGGGCGGCCCGGGTCGACCCGCATCCAGCTCGGGCGGGATGACGCGGCCTGGGCGGCTGAGCGCGGCGAGGAGATCATCGTCGGCCTCCGGAAGGCCGGGTACGACGTGGCGGGCTCGCTCGACGAGCTCCGTTCGGCGCCGCCTTCCCCCGATGCGCCACCCGACGCACCGCAGGCGCCGGTGGAGGAGCAGCTCGACGTAGCCGTGGAGGCGATCGCCGCTTTGCTGCTGCGGATCTCCCGGCTGCGGAGGGGGGTCCGGCAATGAACGGGGGACCGCCGAGGATCTTCCTGCACATCGGGACGATGAAGAGTGGGACCTCCTACGTCCAAGGAATGCTCTGGCGCAGTCGGGTGGAACTCCGGGCCGGAGGGGTGCTCTACCCGGGCGAGGCGAGCTGGCTGGAGCAGGTGGAGGCGGTGCGCGACGCGATCGGCGTCGGCGGGCCTGAGCGGCGACCGGTCCAGGTCGGTGCCTGGCACGAGCTGACCCAGCAGCTTCTCGGCTGGTCCGGGCCAGTCGCAATCGTGTCGATGGAGCTGCTGAGCTTCGCCGGCAGGTCGAAGGTGGGCGAGATCGTCGAGTCCCTGCGGCCCGCCGAGGTCCACGCCGTCATCACCGCCCGCGACCTTGCTCGGGTGATCCCGTCGGCCTGGCAGGAATCGACCCAGAACCGCCAGACCTGGACCTGGCCCGACTATCTCGCTTCCCTCACCGGCGACGGCACGCAGGAGCCCACGGCGTACCGGCGTTTCTGGAAGCACCACGACCTCGCCGTGATCGCCGACCATTGGGCGGCGGCGATCGGTGCGCAGAACGTCCACCTCGTGACGGTCGCGCCGGCCGGCGGTCCGCGCGACCAGCTCTGGCGTCGGTTCGCGACTGCCGTCGGGCTGGACGCCGACCGCTACGTCGTCCCGGACGCCGTCCGGGGCAATCCCGCGGTCGGCGCGGCGTCCGCCGAGTTCCTCCGGCGGCTCAACGAGGGACTCATCGACCTCGATCCAACGGCGTATGAGCGGCTGGTGAAGAAGTTCCTGGCAAAGCAGACGCTCGCCCACCGCACGGACGAGCCGCGCCTGGCACTCCCGGCGCGCTACCAACCTTGGGTTCTCGCCCGAGCCGCGACGATGGTCGAACAACTCAGGACCAGCGGGATCGACATCGTCGGCGACCTCGAGGACCTGCGACCGAGGTTCGACGGTGACGCCTCCGATCCCGACGCCGTGACTGAGCGAGAGGTCGCCGGCGCCGCAGTCCATGCCGCGCACGCACTTGTGCTCGAGCTCGCGGCCGAGCATGCCGACGGCGGCGGCGCACGGCGACCGCGGTCAAGGCGGGGCAGGCGCGGATGACGAGCCCACGGCCCACGGCGCGCGCTCCCCGCACGCATCGCGACGGCGTGCAACGGGTCTTTCTCCACATCGGCGCACCCAAGACGGGCTCCACCTACCTCCAACAAGCCCTGTGGCGCAACCGTGCGGCGCTCGCCGAGGGCGGCGTGTGCTATCCGCTGGACAGCGAGCACGCTCACTTCGCCGCCGCCCTCGACGTCTCGCGCCGTCCCTGGGGCGGCTCGTGGAACCCGGAGTGGGACGGCGCGTGGGACCGCGTCTGCGGCAACATCCGCACGTCGACCGGACACCTGGCCGTCTTCTCCGACGAGCTGTTCGGTCTCGCCTCGCCGGCGCAGGCCGCCGCTGCGGTGCGCTCCCTCCGGCCGGCCGAGGTCCACCTCGTCTTCACGGCGCGCGATCTCGCCCGGCAGATATCAGCCGACTGGCAGGAGCAGATCAAGCACCGTCACACCGTTCCGTTCCGACGATTCGTAGACGACCTGGTCCGATGCGGGATCGACGCGCCGGAGCCATTCGGCGAGCTCTTCTGGGGTCTGCACGACCCCGTCTACGTGCTGGACAAGTGGTGCGACGCAGTACCGCCGGAGCGCATCCACCTGATCACCGGTCCCCGCTCGACCGCACCGCGCGAGCTGCTCTGGCGGCGGTTCGCCACCACAGTCGGGATCGACCCGGACGCGTACGACGTCGAGGTCGACCTGGACAACCGTACGATGGGACTCGTCGAGGCCGAGTTCTTCCGGCGCTTCAACCTGGCCACGCGCGAACAGATGAGTCGTCACCATGGTCCTGTCCTCAACCGCGTGCTCGGCCAGGCGATCTTGTCCCGGCGCCCCGGCTCCCAGCCGATCCGGCTTCCGGCCGAGCACGCCGAGTGGGCACGGCAACGTTCGGCGCTGATGCGAGACGAACTGATTGCGCGCGGGTTCGACATCGTCGGCGACACGGACGAGCTCATCCCGCAGCAAGACGACGCGGTTCCGCAGGAAGACCCGGAGAAGTTCCCGCCCAGCGCGATCAACGCGGTCGCGTACGACGCAGTCGCCGGCCTGGTCGACCAGGTGGTGTCGCTTCGCGGTCGCGCCCGGAACCTCGCCGCCTGGATCGAGGACCGAGAACGGGGCGCGGTCGACCGGCTCGACAAGATGCACCGAGGAGATGAGCCCAGATGATCGACGAACCGACCGTCGATGACCGCCCGCCGGGTGGCAACCGGGCGGTCTATCTCCACATCGGCACGCTGAAGACGGGCACCTCGTTCATCCAGTCGGTCCTGCTGCGCAACGTCGACCGGCTCCACCATGACGGGATCCTCTTCCCGATCGACCAGACCCGGTGGGCACTGCAGGTTCGAGCGGTCCGCGACGTGCTCGACCGCAAGGGACAGACGCCGGTCCGCGGCGACTGGGACAGGCTGGTCGCCCAGATCACCGAGTGGCCTGGCCGCGCCTCCGTCGTGTCCATGGAGTTCCTCAGTCTTGCCACCACCGCGCAGGTGGAGACGATCGTCGGATCGCTGCAAGCAGTGGACGTCCACGTCGTGCTGACGCTGCGCGATCTCGCCCGGGTCCTGCCGTCGGCCTGGCAGTCGATGATCAAGCAGGGCAGACCATGGTCGTTCGAGGAGTTCGTCGCCGGCGTCACTGCCGACGATCCGAGGTCCAATGAACCGGGTCAACGGTTCTGGCTGCACCACGACGCGGTCACCATCGCCGAGCGGTGGCTCGCCGCGGTCGGTCCGACGCGGCTGCACGTCGTGACGGTCCCTCCGTCGTCAAGGCCACCGTCACTGCTGTGGCAGAGGTTCTGTGAGGTCCTCGCCCTGGATGGCGACGCGTATGACATCACCCAGGACCAGAAAAGCAACTTCTCCCTCAGCTACAGCGACACCGAGTTGCTGCGACAGGTGAACGTCGAGCTCGCGACGATGCCCAAACGGGACCACAAGCGATGGGCGACCCGGTTCCTCGCCAACCGCGTCCTGCGGGCCGCGTCGAGCGAGGACATCGCCGACGACCGACCGGAGGTCGACGATGCAACCAGGGATTGGGCGGTCCGACGGAGCGAGCTCTTGATCGAGGCACTGCGAGCGCTCGACCTCCACGTCGTGGGTGACCTCGAGGAGCTGCTCCCCCAGCCGCAGTCGAGCGACCGGGCAACGGCCGGCACGAAGATCGTCTACCCGGACCGCGCAGCGTACGTCCTCGCGTCCATGATCCGGAAGCTGGTCGAGATCGAGAGCGACAGGTCGGCCCGATCGACGGGCCAGGTCGCGACAGCGCCACTCCGACGCCGTCACAGACCCGGCGGCACCAGGCCGGCCGGCGACGGTGCATCTGATGACCATGACGACGATGAAGACGACTTCTACGACCAGGAGGCGATCGACGAGGACCGTCCGCGACGGCCAGGAGAGCGGTCGCGGTGAGCGTCGATCTCCCCGGCGTCGCAGACGTCTACCTGCACATCGGCACCATGAAGACCGGGACCTCCTATCTCCAGCAGGTGCTCGAGAGTCATCCCGAACAGCTCGCGGAGGAGGGCGTGCTCTACGTCAACCGGGGCCGCGACGCCGCCGGGGCGGTGCGGGACGTGCTGAGCCTGTCGAACCGACAACGCAACGTCGCCGGTGCGTGGGAGCGGATGGTCGGGCGGACCCATGCCTGGCCGGGCCGAGCGGTCGTGATCTCCAGCGAGCTGCTGAGCTTCGCCGACGACGCGACCGCCGAACGCGTGGTGGAGTCTCTCCGGCCGGCTCGGGTCACCGTGCTCGTGACCGCCCGCGACCTGGCCCGGTTGCTCCCCTCGGCGTGGCAGAACAAGATCAAGCACGGGCGCAGCTGGTCGCTGCACACGTATCTCGAGGCGGTGATGGCCGCTGACGCGGACCCCCGTGGTTCCGGGCGCAGCTTCTGGCATCACCATGACCTCGGGCAGATCGTCGGTCGCTGGGTGCGCGCCGCCAGCGCGGCGGATGTGGTCGTCATCCCGGTCCCGCCGGACGGTTCGGAGCCCCGCTTGCTCTGGCGACGGTTCGCCGAGGTCATCGGGCTCAACGTCGACGCGTACGAGACGAACCAGGACCAGCGGAGCAACTTCTCGCTCGGGTACCCCGAGACCGAGCTGCTGCGGAGCGTCAACCGCGAGCTCAAGACGACGTTCGACAGCGAGACCCACCGGCAGTACGTGCTCAAATACCTGGCGAACGAGGTGCTCCGCCCGGACCCGTCGTCCGGCGCCGTGCCGGACCGCGCGGTTCTCCCCCCAGCTGTCTACGACTGGGCGGTCGTGCGCAGTCGCGAGCTCGCCGACGAGGTGGTCGCGCTCGGCGTGCGGGTTCAGGGGGACATTGACGATCTGGTACCGATCCTCCTCACGGATGAGGAGCGAGCCACCGTGGCTACCGACACGAACGGGGAGCTTCCGGCCTGGGCGGTGCGCTTGGTGACCACGCTCGTGACTCGGCTCGCCGAGGCCGAGTCGTCGGCTCCGCAAGATTCGGCTGGTCCACGTCAGCGGAGGGCTCGGCCGGCCGGGCCGGAGGCATGACGCGGTATCCCGGCGCACGTCCGCCGGGCGCGTTGAAGGTGATCGCGGTGGTCGTCTCGTTCAACCGTCGCGATCTCGTTCTCGAGGTGCTCGGCGCCATCGCCGCGCAGACCCGACCACCGGACCACGTCGTCGTGGTGGACAACGCGTCGGGCGACGGCAGCGCGCGTGCGGTCCGGTCGGCCTTTCCGCAGGTCGAGGTGATCCAGCTCGGGCGGAACGTCGGAGGCGCGGGCGGGTTCGCACTCGGGCTCTCGCGCTCGCTCGACGAAGGTGCTGACGCGGTCTGGCTGCTCGACGATGACGCCGTCCCGAACCCTGACGCGCTCGGCGCGCTGGTCCGGGCCTGGACCTCGTACGACGGGGCACCGCCGGCGGCCGTGGCGAGCCGAGTCGTCTGGGTCGACGGCACGGAGCACCGGATGAACATCCCGCGGCGCCGACGAGGGGGGTCAGCGAACCAGGCGCTGCGAGCGCGTGCCGTCGGCTGTGAGCCGATCCGCTCGGCCTCGTTCTGCTCGATCCTGCTCGATGGTGACGCTGCACGGCAGGAGGCTGCCCCGATCGCCGACTACTTCCTCTGGAACGACGATTTCGAATACACCGCCCGACTGCTGCGACGGCGGACCGGGCTGCTCGCCCCGGCAAGCGTTGTCGTGCACAAGACGGTGGACCACTACAACAGCGGCAGCAACCCCGGACCGCGCTTCTTCTACGACGTCCGCAACATGGTGTGGATGCTCGGGCGCAGCGCAGCCCTCTCCCCGTCGGAGCGCGCGTTCTTCGCGATCGTCACATCCCGGCGGGTGGTGCGGACGATCGCCCGCTCGGCCAACCGTGCCACACTGGTGCGCCAGCTCCTCCGCGGATTGCGGGCTGGCCTGGTGTCCGGTCCGCGCCCCACCGAGGAAGTCCTCGCAACGGTACGGCGCTAGACCGAGCGGCGAACCCCCGTCCGAGCGTGCCTACGGCGGGAGCATCGGAGGTCGTTGGCCGGGGCTTCTATGCTCTGCTCGGGAGGCACCAGCAGCACCAGCGTCGCGGACCGCCCTTCGTTGGCCGAACCCACCCAGGGACTTTGCGTGGATGTTGACCTTGTCGTGGTCGGTTCGGGCTTCTTCGGCCTGACCATCGCCGAGCGGTCCGCCGAGGAGCTGGGGCTCAAGGTGCTGGTGCTCGAGCGACGGCACCACATCGGCGGTAACGCGTACAGCTCAGACGACCCGGAGACCGGGATCGAGGTCCACAACTACGGTGCGCACCTCTTCCACACCTCGAACAAGCGCGTCTGGGACTACGTCAACCGGTTCACGACATTCACCGGGTATCAGCACCGTGTGTTCACGACGTTCGGCGGCCGCGTGTACCAGATGCCGATCAACCTCGGCACGATCTGCGAGTACTTCGGTCAAGCCCTTTCTCCGAGCGCCGCGCGGGCGCTTGTCGCGGAGCAGGCCGCCGAGGTCGCCCCCGGGACGGCGCGCAATCTCGAGGAGAAGGCGGTATCGCTCATCGGTCGACCACTCTACGAGGCGTTCATCCGCGGCTACACCGCCAAGCAGTGGCAGACAGACCCGTGCGACCTGCCGGCCGAGATCATCACTCGGCTGCCCGTACGATATACTTTTGATAATCGCTATTTCAGTGACACGTACGAAGGCTTGCCGGTCGACGGTTACACCGCCTGGCTCCAGCGGATGGCCAATCACCCGAATATCGAAGTGCGTTTGGAGACCGATTTCTCACCTCGAGAACATAGCCTGGTGGGCGAGGTGCCGATCGTTTACACTGGCCCACTCGACGCGTACTTCGACTTCGCCGAGGGTGAGTTGTCCTGGCGAACGCTGGACTTCCAGCGCGAGATTGTCGACGTTGGCGACTTCCAAGGCACCGCCGTGATGAACTACGCCGACGAGGACGTCGCCTACACCCGCATCCACGAGTTTCGGCACTTCCACCCGGAGCGCGACTACCCAACCGACAAGACGATCATCATGCGGGAGTTCTCCCGGGCGGCCACCCGGCTGGACGAGCCGTACTACCCGATCAACACGACCGAGGACCGTACGATGGTCGGAAAGTACCGAAAGATGGCCATGCGCGAGCCACAGGTGCTCTTCGGCGGTCGGCTCGGCACCTACAAGTACCTCGACATGCACATGGCGATCGGGTCCGCTCTGACGATGTTCGAGAACAAGCTACGTCCCCACTTCTTGACGGGCGAGCCACTGACCAGCGGGGGGATCGACGAATGACCGACGGGTCAACCTTGGACGTCGAGCCCGAGCGGCCCGACGAGCCAGGGCGGCGGGTCCTTCAGCGGGTGATCGCACCGCTGGACACTCACCGCAGCGACGCCCGGTCACTCTACGTCCACGGTCTGGCCGTCGACCTCGACCGGCACCAGATGCTCGTCCCCCAGCACACGACGACTTCGTTCGGCACGTACTTCAACGCGTTCCCCGCCGCGTACTGGCGGCGATGGACCGACATCGACGAGGTCCGCCTGCACCTGCGACTCACCGGCGCTGGCAAGGTCTCGGTGATCCGGTCGACCTCGAAGGGCATGAGCTGGCCGGAGTGCAGCGTGGTGGTCGAGGGCGACGGACCCCACGAGGTCAGTGTCGACCTCCCGCTCGCACCGTTCATCGACGGCGGCTGGTACTGGTTCGACATCACCGCGTTCAGCGGAGCCGACGTGATCATCGAAGCCGGCGACTGGTCCACCGCGACCGACGACCAGGCCCGCGGTCGGCTCAGCGTCGGCATCACGACCTACAACCGACCGGCCTACTGCGTGGACCAGATCCGCAACCTCGGGGGGTACGAGCAGCTCGTCGACCTGCTTGATGCGGTCTACGTCATCGACCAGGGCACCGACCGGGTGGAGGACCACCCGGACTTCGCCGAGGCGGCCGCAGGACTCGGGGACAAGCTGCACGTGCTGGAGCAGGGCAACCTCGGTGGGTCCGGCGGCTTCGCCCGGGCGATGTCGGAGACCCTCCGGGCCGGCACCAGCGACTACATGCTCCTGCTGGACGACGACGTGATCACCGAGCCCGAGGGCGTGCTCCGGGCAGTCACGTTCGCCGACCTCGCGCGCCAGCCCGTGCTTGTCGGCGGGCACATGTTCAGCATCTTCGCCCGGTCCGTGCTCCACGCCTGGGGTGAGGCGATCGACAAGTACCGGTGGATGTGGGGTCCAGCACCGCACACGCACCACAGCCACGACTTCGCCGCAACGCCGCTCCGGGATGCCGCTTGGCTGCACCGGAGGGTCGATGTGGACTACAACGGGTGGTGGATGTGCCTGATCCCGACCGCTGCGCTGCAGAAGATTGGTCTCGCGCTGCCGATGTTCATCAAGTGGGACGACGCCGACTTCGGTCTGCGCGCCGAGGAACATGGCTTTCCCACCGTGTCGCTGCCCGGCGTCGCCGTCTGGCACGTCCCGTGGCACGAGAAGGACGACACCGTCGACTGGCAGGCCTACTTTCACGAACGGAACCGCCTGCTCTCGGCGCTCCTGCACTCCCCCTACCAGCGGGGTGGCAAGCTCCCACGCGAAAGCTTCGAGGTGGTGCTGAAGCACGCACTGGCGATGCAGTACTCCCCGGCCGAGATGATCCTCATGGCGATCGAGGACCTGCTCGATGGTCCGGAGCACCTGCACCGCGACATCGGTTCCAAGATCGACGAGCTGCGTGCGCTCCGGTCACAGTTCGACGACTCACGGTTTGCCGACGACCTCAACACGTACCCGCGGGTCAAGATCCGCAAGCCGCCGCGGCGCGGTGCGCTGCCGGAGGCGCCGACGTCGAAGGCGGCCGCCACCGCCCTCGCGTTCAAGCTGCTGCCCCGCCACCTCCGTCCCTTGAACGACTTCGCGCGGAACCACCCGCAGGTCGCGCTGCCGCACGCGGACCAGCAGTGGTGGCGGTTGGCGCAGTACGACAGCGTCCTCGTGTCGTCGGCGGACGGCCGAGGTGCAGCCTGGTACCGGCGCGACCCGGCCCGCTTCCGGTCGCTCCTGCGACGCAGCACAGCGCTGCACGGCCGGCTGGCGGTGGAGTGGGAGCGGTTGTCGGTCACCTACCGCAGTGCAGTGCCCGAGCTCGCGTCGATCGAACGGTGGGCGACCACGTTCGCCGAGGCCGACGCCAGTCGAGTGACTGCCGTCACTCCGGAGAAGGAGGCCTGATGAGGCATTCTCGTCGGTTGGACATCCGCGGGTGACCACGCTCGACACCCGGACTGAGATCGAGTCCGACGACCTGGCGACCGGCGGCAAGCACCGGTTGCACGAGCCCGGCGGCCGGGGTGGCCTGATCGAGGTCGTCCGCCACCGCACGGTGCTCTCCATGCTCGCCCGCAGAGACGTCCGGATGCGCTACCGGTACTCCTCGCTGGGGTTCGCGTGGGCGTACGTCAAGCCGACGATCCAGTTCCTGGTCTACTACTTCATCATCGGTGTCGTCCTGGGGCTCGAGCGGCGGGTCGAGAACTTCGCCGTCTACGTGTTCTCCGGTCTGTGCCTGCTGTTCTTCTTCAACGAGACGATCGGCAACGCCACTCGCTCGATCGTCAAGAATCGCGCGATCGTGAAGAAGATCTGGCTGCCTCGGCAGGTGTTCCCGATCGCCGGTGTCATCGTCGCCGCCAGCCGCTTCGTGCCGCAGTTCTTGATCCTCATGATCGGCGCGACCGCGACCGGCTGGTACTTCACCTGGACCGGGCTGGCCGCGGCCGTCGCCGGGGTGGGGGTCGTCGTCGTCTGGGGTCTCGCGCTGGGCCTCCTGCTGTCCGCAGTGAACGTGTACCTGCGGGAGGTCCAGAACTTCCTGGAGCTCACCGGCTTCCTCACGCACTGGTTGACGCCGATGATCAAGCCGTGGACCCTCGTGGCGAGCCGTCTGGTCCCGGACTTGGGGCTGGCTGGTGTCATGCTCTTGACCGCCTACCTCTGGAACCCGCTCACCACGGCCGTGGAGTTGTTCCACCTCGCCTTCTGGTCACCGACCGTGGACTACTACTTCGAGCTCTCGCCGTACCTGTGGACACGCGCGTACGTGTTCTTCGGACTCGGCGTCGTCGTCCTGGCCGGCTCCCAGTGGTTGTTCAAGCGCCTGCAGGTTCGATTCGCCGAGGAGCTCTGAACCGTGTCATCGGCGGTGATCGTGCGCGAGGCCAGCAAGAGCTTCCAGCTCAGGCACGACTTCACGATTCGCGATGCCTTGGCCAATCGCCGCAAGCGCCAGGATCCCAGCAACATCGTGCAAGCGCTCGAGGACGTGAGCTTTCACGTGGACCAAGGTGAGGGACTGGCCCTCATGGGCCAGAACGGTTCTGGCAAGAGCACTCTGCTCAAGTTGATCTCAGGCGTTATGCAGCCAGACTCAGGCACGGTGCACGTTCGTGGGACGATCGCCGGCCTGATCGACGTCGGTGCTGGCCTGCATCCCGAGCTGACCTGCCGCGAGAACATCTACCTCAACTCCGCGATCCTCGGCATGACCCGTGCCCAGACGGCGACCAACTTCGACGCGATCGTCAGCTTTGCAGGCCTCGAACGCTTCCTCGACACCCAGGCGCGGTTCCTGTCCTCCGGCATGTTCAGCCGGCTCGGATTCTCGGTGGCGATCCACACCGAGCCCGACATCTTCCTGGTCGACGAGGTCCTCGCGGTCGGCGACGGGCAGTTCAAGCGCAAGTGCAGGCGCGCCCTGATCGCCCAGCGCGTGAAGGGTATGACGTTGATCATCGTCGCTCACGAGGTCGACCTGCTGCGTCGGCTGTGCTCGAACGCCGTGGTGCTGGACCAGGGGCGGGTCGTGTTCCAGGGTCCGCTCGCCGACGCGGAGAAAGTCACCGGCGATGACGACGATGGGAACTAGCCCGGCGTCGTCCCGTCCCGTTCGCGACGGCGCAACGGGACAGAGTCGGCTCCTGCACGTCCCGCCGGACGAAGTGATCGCCCCGCTCCACATGGACCTACCGGTCGCGCTCAGCACGTACGACGACGCCATCGCCTTCCCGCTCACGACCAGGCCGGGTAAGCCCCGCATCTTCGGCGCGGTGTACGAGCGAGACGGCCGGCTCGTGCCCGACAGCGAGCGGCCGAAACGCAACCGGTCCTGGCGGCCCAACCCGAGCCGGCTGCGCGGGACCGGTTCGAGCTCCCCGGTGCGGGTGCCGGGACGGACGTTCTATGCCGGGCACTTCCGTCCAGGCTTCGGCCACGTCCTGGTGGAGACCTTGCCGCGGTTCTGGCCGGACCTCGACTACGACACGTTCGACCAGTTCGCGCTCTATCCCACCCGCGCCGGCCAGACCAGGACTGCGCCCAACCTCCCGCGGTACGCAGTCGACCTGCTGCACGCGCTCGGGGTCCGACCGGACCGGTCCCTCCTGGTCAGCACGCAGGCCCTCCAGTTCGAGGAGCTCGTGGTGGCGACCCCGGCGTTCTGGCTCAGGCGCGGCAGCAACCCGGTGTGCGCCGAGCCGTTCCGGCGCATCGGTGACGCGCTGGACGACCGGCCCGACCACGATCGGCTGCCGACGGACTCGCGGCGCATCTACCTCAGTCGGGCCAGGCTGCGGCCGCCGCAGCGCCGCGCACTCAACGAGGCGGGCATCGAGGACCTCATGCGCCTGGCCGGCTTCGCGGTGATCCACCCGCAGGAGCACCCGGTGCAGACGCAGATCCGGATGATCCGGCGAGCAGACGCGATCGCCGGCTGCGACGGCTCGGCCCTGCACCTCGGTGCGTTCGCCCGACCGGGTACGACGCTGCTGGCGATCGACTCGCGCACCGTGCTGAACCAGCTCATCATCGACGAACTCAGCGGTCTTGACGCGGTGCACGTGTATGCCGTCGACCACGCCATCGTGGGTCGCACGGGGGAGTGGGAAGCCGACCTCGACCGCGTCCGCGAGGCGATGGCGGCCGCCGGACTCGACTGAGCTCGACTGGATCTCGACTGGATCCTGGCCGGCGGGCTAGCCGGCGAGGTGCCGAGACCGGTCGAGCCCGAGCTCGGCATAGATCTCCCTCGTCGCGGTCGAGTTGTTGAGCGTGTAGAAATGCAGCCCCGGTGCGCCCTCGGCCAGCAGCCGCTGGGCCATGTCGGCGGCGTGCGCGGCGCCCACCGAACGGACCGCCTGGGGGTCGTCGGCCACCGCGGCGAGCCGGGCGGCGAGGTCAGCCGGCAGGCTGGCACCGGAGAGGACGGCGAACCGCTCGATCTGCGCGAGGTTCGTGACCGGCATGAGCCCGGGGATGATCGGTACGTCGCAACCGGCAGCTACCACGTCGTCGCGCAGTCGCAGGTAGTCCTCGACCCGGAAGAACATCTGGGTCACGGCGAAGTCGGCACCGGCCCGAACCTTCGAGACGAGGTGCGCCACGTCCGTGGCCCGGTCCGGCGATCGGGGATGCTTCTCCGGGAACGCCGCGACGCCGACGCTGAACGACCCGCTGGCCCGGACCAGGGCGACGAGCTCGGCCGCGTATCCGAGACCGTGCGGATGGCGGACCCAGTCGCCGGCGGGGTCCCCGGGAGGATCCCCCCGGAGCGCGAGCACGGTCCGGACCCCCGCGTCTGCGTACTGCCCGATCACGTGGCGGAGCTCGCTCACTGAGTGGGAGACCGCAGTGAGGTGCCCCACCGGCGTCAGCGTCGTGTCGGAGGCGATGCGAGCGGTCGTCCGAACGGTGCGATCGCGGGTGGCACCACCGGCACCGTAGGTGACCGACACGAACGTGGGTCTGAGCGCCTCCAGCTCGCGAATCGCCCGCCAGAGCGCGACCTCGCCGGCCTCGGACCGTGGCGGCATGAACTCGAAGGAGAAGGCGGGCTCGCCGCGGCGCAGAAGATCACCGATGGACGGTGCCAGATCGGCCATCCGGGCGGCTCTCCTCTCGCACCAGGTGGTCCCAGTCGTCCCCGATCGACCAGGTTAGCGACCGCGAGTCGTCTCGGGAGCGCGCCCGGCAGCGCCGACCGCCCGCAGATAACCTCGCCGTCATGGGTGCGACGTGAGGACCATCATCGTGCTCGGGATGCACCGCAGTGGTACCTCGGCCATCGCGCGCGCGCTGGGGCGCCTCGGTGCCGAGACCGGAGCGCCGGACCAGCTCGGCCACCTCGTCGAGCACCGCGGGCTGCGGACGGTGAACCGACAGCTCATCAGCCGCGCCGGCGGGACCTGGGACGGGCCACCGCCTGGCGCGCACTGGCTCGATGACCCGCACCTGGAGCGCTTCGATGCCCGCGCCGCGGAAGCGATGCGGGCGGCGTTCGAGGACGCGGACGTCGTGGTCTGGAAGGACCCGCGCACCTGCCTCACCCTGCCGCGCTGGCTGCCGCATCTCGGCGATCGGCCGGTCGCGGTCATCATTCACCGGCACCCCGTCGAGGTGGCCGCATCCCTGGAGGTGCGCAACCGGATGGGCGCGAGCCTGTCGTTCGCAGTTTGGGAGCGCTACAACGCCGAGGCACTCCGGCACGCGGCGGGCCTTCCGACCTTCGTCGTCGAGTACAGCCAGACGGTCAACGAACCGCGTGAATCCATCGTCGCCCTCGCCGAGGCGCTGGCGACCTGGGGGGTCACTCTGCCGAACGACCCGCGGACGACCGATGTCGGGCTCGTCGCCACCGAGCGCCATCACCAAGCCGACCTCGTCGATCGCTTCGACCACCCGGACGCGACGCCGTCACAGCTCGCGCTCTTCGAGCACCTCAGGCGGCTCGGGGGGGCGCATGACCTGCTCATCCCCCCGACTCCGGCTCCTGAGCCGAGCCAGGCCAGCGTCGACCTCATGCGACGCGCGGCTCGAAGGCGGCTGGAGCGCCGCACGCCATCTCGACCTCATCCGGTCCGATGACCGAGCGCGATGACGGACT
>JACCYY010000011.1 GCA_013696235.1 Sporichthyaceae bacterium
GGCAAGGAAATCCAGCTCGGCCGCCAAGGCCTCGACCCCGACGAAGACGGCGACCAAGAAGTCGACCGGCAAGAAGGCGACCGGCAAGAAGTCCGCCGCCGCGAAGGCGCCGGCCGCGAAGCGGGCCACGAAGCAAGCCGGGACGAAGAAGACGGCGACCAAGAGGTCGGCGACCAAGAAGCCGGTGGCCAGCCGCTGACGGCGGCCGGCCCAGCCGGCGGAACAGTCGGGTGTCTCCGAGCGTTGTGTGCTGCGATATACGACAACGGCACCCGGGGGCAGAGTGGATCGCGCAACTGCGCATCGAGCGAGTTTTCGCTCGTACAGCCGGGACGACTCCGTGCGCGACCACAAGCTCGCGCCGGGGACGATCCGCCGGATCCTCGGCTTCGCTGCTCCGTTCCGCCGACAAATCCTGATCTTCCTGGGCGTCGTGATCACCACGTCGGTGCTGGTCGTGGTCTCCCCCCTGCTGCTGAAGAGCCTCATCGACGACGGCGTCCTTCCCGGCGACCGCGGTGTCGTCACCCGGCTCGCGCTGCTGGTGGCCGCGGTCGCGGTCCTCGAAGCGGTGCTGTCGTTGTTCCAACGCTGGTACTCGTCGCGGATCGGTGAGGGGTTGATCTACGACCTCCGCACCAAGGTGTACGACCACGTGCAGCGCCAGCCGGTCGCGTTCTTCACCCGGACCGAGACCGGTTCGCTCGTCTCGCGGCTCAACAACGACGTCATCGGTGCGCAGCAGGCGTTCACCTCGACGCTCTCGGGTGCGGTGTCGAACGTCTTCAGCCTGATCATGGTCGGCGGTGCCATGGCACTGCTGTCGTGGCAGCTGACGCTCACGGCGCTGGTCCTCGTGCCGCTCTTCCTCGTGCCGGCCAAATACGTCGGCCGGCGCATGCAGGGTCTCGTGCGCCAGCAGATGCAGGGCAACGCCGAGCTCGGTTCCACGATGACCGAGCGGTTCAACGTGGCTGGTGCGCTGCTGGTGAAGCTGTACGGCCGGCCGGACGACGAGTCGCGGCTGTTCGCCACCCGGGCGTCGGTGGTCCGCGACCTCAGCGTCCGCATCGCCATGGTCGGCCGGTTCTTCTTCACCGCGATGGCGCTCACCGCCTCGCTCGCGACTGCGCTGGTCTACGGGCTGGGCGGACAGCTCGCGATCTCCCAGCAGCTCACGGTCGGGTCGCTGCTCGCACTGACCGCTCTGCTCGGGCGCCTGTACGGCCCGATCACGGCCCTCTCGAACATCCGCGTGGACGTGATGAGTGCCCTGGTGAGCTTCGAGCGGGTGTTCGAGGTGCTCGACCTGGAGCCCACGGTCGCCGAGCGGCCGGGTGCGACAGTGCTCAGGAACGCCCGGCCGGCCGTGGCGTTCGACCACGTCGCGTTCCGCTACCCCACCGCGAGCGAGGTCTCCCTCGCGTCGTTGGAGTCCGTGGCTGACCACGCCCGCCCGGAGACGGTGCCCGAGGACGTGCTGCACGACGTGACGTTCAGCGCGGCACCGGGGGAGATGATCGCGCTCGTCGGTCCGTCGGGTGCGGGCAAGACGACGATCACGCACCTGGTGTCGCGGATGTACGACGTCGGTTCCGGAGCAGTCCGCATCGGCGGCGTCGACGTCCGCGACCTCACTCTCGAGTCGCTGCACGACGCCGTCGGCGTGGTCACCCAGGACGCCCACATGTTCCACGACTCGATCCGGCAGAACCTCCTCCTCGCCAAGCCCGCGGCGACGTTGGAGGACATGGAGCACGCGCTGCGGGCCGCGGCGATCTGGGATCTCATCGACAGCCTTCCGGAGGGTCTGGACACCATCGTCGGGGACCGCGGCTACCGCCTGTCCGGTGGCGAGAAGCAGCGTCTCGCGATCGCGCGTCTCCTGCTCAAGTCCCCGGGCGTCGTGGTCCTCGACGAGGCGACCGCGCACCTCGACTCCGAGTCCGAGGCCGCTGTCCAGCGCGCCTTGGCCGCCGCTCTCGTGGGACGGACGTCCATCGTGATCGCGCACCGGCTCTCGACCGTTCGCGAGGCCGACCGGATCCTGGTGATCTCCGACGGCCGGGTCGTCGAGCACGGCAAGCACGCCGAGCTCCTGGCCGCCGGCGGCCTCTACGCCGACCTCTACCGGACGCAGTTCGCCCACCAGGCGGCCTGAGCC
>JACCYY010000073.1 GCA_013696235.1 Sporichthyaceae bacterium
ATGCGGCTCATCTGTGGACGTGCGCTCGAGGTCCTGCCCAGGCTCGCGGACGCCTCGTACGACCTCGTGCTCTGCGACGGGGACAAGAGCGAGTACGGCGAGTACCTCACCGAGGCGCTGCGGTTGCTCCGCCCCGGCGGGGTCGTGGCCGTGGACAACGCGCTGTGGCACGACCGGGTCGCCGACCCGGCGCAGCGCGATCCGGACACCGTTGCGATCCGTGAGGTCGGCCGGCGCGTGCAGGAGGACGAGAGCCTGGTCCCGGTGCTGCTGCCGATGGGTGACGGCCTGCTCCTGGCCGTCAAGCGCTGACCCACCGCTGGTGGGTCAGGGGATGACGGGCTGGGCCTTGCCGAGCACCACGATGCCCTCGTCGCTGACGGTGTAGCCGCGCTGGCGATCGGCGTCGTGGTCGACGCCGATCTGTGCGCCGGGTGGGACGAACACGTGCTTGTCCAGGATCGCCCGGCGCACGGTCGCGCCCTCGCCGATCGTCACGCCGCTGTGCAGCACGCTCTCCTCCACGCGTGCGCCGCGGTGGATCCGGGCGCCGTGCCCGATCACGGAGCGCTCGATCGAGCCGGACACGATGCTGCCCAGCCCGATCAGGGTGTCGCGGGCCTGCCCGTCCTGGACGAACTTCGGTCCCGGCTGCTGCGGGTGCCAGGTGGCGATCGGCCAGTCGTCGTTGTAGAGGTTGAAGATCGGGTGGACCGACACGAGGTCCATGTGCGCGTCGAAGAACGACGCGATCGTCCCGACGTCGCGCCAGTAGCCGCGGTCGCGCTCGGTCGCGCCCGGCACGGCGTTGTCGGCGAAGTCGTACACCTCTGCGGCGCCGTCGCGCACGAGCCTCGGGATGATGTCACCGCCCATGTCGTGCTGGCTCGAGTCATCGGCGGCATCGGCGGTGATCGCCTCGAGCAGCGTCTCGGTCGTGAAGACGTAGTTGCCCATCGAGGCGAAGACCTCGTCCGGAGAGTCCGGCAGCCCGTCCGGGTCGGTCGGCTTCTCCAGGAACGCGTCGATCACGCGGCTGCCTGCGCTCGTGTCGATCACGCCGAACTGCGCTGCGTCGGCCCGCGGTACCCGTATGCCGGCGACCGTGACGCCCGTGTTGGACGCCCGGTGCTGCGCCACCATCTGGGACGCGTCCATCCGGTAGACGTGATCGGCGCCGAACACCACCACGTGCTCAGGCCGCTCGTCGTAGAGCAGGTTCAGATTCTGGAAGATCGCGTCCGCAGACCCGGCGTACCAGCGCGGTCCGAGCCGTTGCTGCGCCGGGACGCCGGTGACGTAGTTGCCGAGCAGCGTCGAGAGGTCCCAGGTCAGCGCGATGTGCCGATCGAGGGAGTGCGACTTGTACTGCGTGAGCACCGCGATCCGCAGGTAGCCGGCGTTCACGAGGTTGGAGAGCACGAAGTCGATCAACCGGTACGTGCCGCCGAACGGAACCGCTGGCTTGGCCCGGTCGGCGGTGAGCGGCATGAGCCGCTTGCCCTCACCGCCGGCGAGCACCATTGCAAGCACTCGTCCGGCCATGCTCGCCACCCTAGAGGCTGGTTGCAGCACCCTGGCAGGCTGGCGTCCAGCTCGGGCGACGCCAGTCGCGATCGGGACCGGAGGTGCTCGTGCGCGTCGGACTGCTGACCAGGGAGTTCCCGCCGGAGGTGTACGGCGGCGCCGGGGTGCACGTGGAGTTCCTGTCGCGGGCGCTGGCCGAGCTCGTCGACCTCGACGTCCACTGCATGGGCGCGCCGCGTGCCGACGCCACCGCGCACGCGCTCACGGACGACCGCCTCGGCGACGCGAGCTCGGTTCTTCACGTGCTTGCCGCCGACCTGGCGATGACCGCAGCCGTCGACGGCGTCGACCTGGTCCACTCGCACACCTGGTACGCGAACCTCGGCGGGCACCTGGCGAAGCTGCTGTACGGCATCCCGCACGTGATCACCGCGCACTCGCTCGAACCACTCCGGCCCTGGAAGGCCGAGCAGCTCGGCGGCGGTTACGCGCTCTCGTCGTGGGTGGAGCGCACGGCGTACGAGTCGGCCGACGCGATCATCGCGGTCAGTGCCGGCATGCGCCGCGATGTCCTCGAGTGCTACCCACAGGTGGACCCGGATCGGGTGCATGTGATCCACAATGGCATCGACACCGCGCTCTACCACCCGGTGCCGGAGTACGACGTCCTGGCGCGGTACGGCGTCGACCCAGACCTGCCTTCGGTGGTGTTCGTCGGCCGGATCACCCGGCAGAAGGGCGTCCAGCACCTCCTTGCCGCGGCCCGCTCCCTGGACGCCGGCACCCAGCTCGTCCTGCTCGCCGGCGCCCCGGACACCCCCGAGCTCGGCACCGAGGTCGAGCGGGCGATCGCGCTGCTGCGCAAGGAGCGTGACGGCGTCGTCTGGATCGCCGACATGCGGCCACGCGAGGAGATCCTGCAGTTCCTCACGCACGCCACGGTCTTCGCGTGCCCGTCGATCTACGAGCCGCAGGGCATCGTGAACCTGGAGGCGATGGCCTGCGAGACGGCCGTCGTGGCGAGCGCTGTGGGCGGCATCCCAGAGGTCGTCGTGGACGGCGAGACCGGGCTCCTCGTCCCGTACGACGCGAACGCGCCGCGGGACTTCGAGCGGGCTCTGGCTGCCGCGCTCAACGACGTGGTGGCCGATCCGGTGCACGCGGCGGCGATGGGCCGTGCTGGTCGCGAACGAGCAGTCACCGCGTTCGCCTGGCCGGCGATCGCGGAGCACACGGTGGAGGTCTACCGCTCGATCTCCCGTTGATCAGCGGCCCGGGGCGTCGACGTCGACGATCCAAGGCTCGCTCGGCGGACCGTCTCGGAGGACCGCCTCGAGCACGCGACCGAGCCCCTCGGGGTAGATCGTCTCGTCGGTCGCCACCAGGTCCGGGACGGTCCACCATCGGAACCCCTGCATGAACGTGCTCTCGAGCGGGTCGAGCTTCACCGGGACGGCAAGCCCGCCCGCTGTGCGCCCGACGAAGATCCACTCGTGCTGGTCGATGAGGACGTCGAGGAAGACCGACCGCCAGTGGTGCCTGACCACCAGCGCGCCAAGGACGACGTCGGCCAACCCCGTCTCCTCGTAGACCTCCCGGACGGCGGCAGCCTCGACGCTCTCGTCCGCCTCGACGCCGCCACCCGGCGTGCACCACCAGCTTCGACCACCCCAAGCGTCGTTGGACAGGAGGACCCGGTCGTCAGGGTCGAGGAGCGCGATGCGTCCAGCGGTCCGGTAGACCGGCGTGCTGGCGGCCATCTGTCCTGCCTCTCGAGGTGCCCGGCGGTCCCCCTCCGGGCCGCGGTCGCAAGCGAGCGATCCCCGCGCAGCGGAACGGCCCCGGTCCGGCAGCTCGCGCCGCCGAACCGGGGCCAGAAGATCACGCGTGCGCAGGCGCACGCGACAGGGAATTGGTTAACCGACAGCGTTGGTCAACGCATCGCTCAGTGCAGTCGCCTCGTCCGGCGACATCTCGACGACGAGCCGGCCGCCTCCCTCGAGCGGGACGCGGAGGATGATCCCGCGACCCTCCTTCGTCACCTCGAGCGGGCCATCGCCCGTACGCGGCTTCATGGCCGCCATGCTCGTTCCCCTTCCTGTCCGACGCGCCCGACCTGCGGCACGGTGGCCGCAGAGGGGTGCTGGTCGAGATCCATTATCCCGTACGCGAGACGGCGTTCGACCAGCCGTACCGTTTCGGGCCGCTCGTCGACCGCCAGCGGTGCCTGCAGCGGGGCCCCTCCGTTGGCAGACTGCTGCCGTGCATGCCCGCTCTGCGTTGTTCGACCTCTACGGCGACCACCTGCGTACCCGGGGCGGCGAGGCGCCGGTGTCGGCGCTCGTGGTCCTGCTCGAACCGCTCGGCATCGCCGCGCCGGCGGTCCGCACGGCCGTGTCCCGGATGGTCCGCCAGGACTGGCTGGTCCCGGTCCGACTGGGGTCCGCGGCCGGGTACGCCCTGACCTCGAGGGCGTCTCGACGTCTCGACGCCGCAGCCGACCGCATCTACCGCACCCGTGACGTCGCGTGGGACGGCACCTGGCACGTCCTCGTCACGCGCGACATCGGTGCACGATCCGTACGTCACCGGCTGCGCACCGGGCTCGGGTTCCTCGGGTACGCGCAGATCGACACCGACACGTGGATCAGCCCGCGCAGCTCCGACGAGCTCGACGCCCTCCTCGCCTCCGACGGCGTCCGCGCCGAGCGGTTCCATGCCCGGCACGACGGCCAGCCGGCGTCGCTCGTGCGCCAAGCCTGGGACCTCGATGCACTGGCCGCGTCGTACGAGGCTTGGTTGAATCGTGCCCGCTCCTTGATCGACGGATCGCGCGGGACCGAGGAGCCGAAGCGTGCCTTCGCCGTCCGCAGCGAGCTGGTGCACGAGTGGCGGAAGTTCCTGTTCACCGATCCGGCGCTCCCGCGGGCTCTGCTCCCTGAGCCTTGGCCCGGCACCGCTGCCGCCGCGTACTTCGACGCCGAGGCCGACCGGCTCCTGCCGCTCGCCACGAAGTTCGTCGACGACACCTTGGCCCGACCACCCGGCCACCACGAGGAGATCCCATGACGAGTCCGGTGAGCTCATACGTCGTCGACGGTGTGGCGACCTTGACCATGGACCGCCCAGACGCGCTCAACGCGCTGGACGTCGCCATGAAGAACGCGCTGCGCGACGCGCTGGCGACGGTCGCGGCGGACCCCGGCGTGCGGGCCGTGGTGCTCACGGGCAGCGGCCGGGCGTTCAGCGTCGGGCAGGACCTCCGCGAGCACGCCGCGAACCTCGAGACCCGGCCGCTCGAGTCGGTGTGGGCGACCGTGGCCGAGCACTTCACGCCCATCGCCACGACGGTCGCGACCATGCCCAAACCGGTGATCGCCGCGGTGAACGGCATCGCCGCGGGTGCGGGTGCCTCGATCGCCTTCGCCTGCGACTTCCGGATCGTCGCCGAGTCAGCCGCGTTCAACCTCGCGTTCACCGGCATCGGGCTGTCGGCCGACACCGGCGCCTCGTGGACCTTGCCCCGGCTGGTCGGCCGCGCCAGGGCGCTGGAGCTCCTGATCATGCCGCGCTCGATCCGCGCCGATGAGGCGCGCACCCTCGGCCTGGCGACCGACGTGGTCCCCGCCGCCGAGCTGGGCGCCGCTGCCGCAGCACTGGCCCGACGCCTCGCGGACGGTCCAACCCTCGCGTACGCGGCGGTGAAGGAGGCGGTCACGTTCGCGAGCACGCACGGGATGGGTGAGTCGCTGGCCTTCGAGGGCGAGCTGATGGCCCGGACCGGCGCGACCGATGATCACCGAAACGCGGTGGCCAGCTTCCTGGCCAAGGCGCCGCCGGTGTTCACCGGTCGCTGACGCCCCGGCGCGCGACGCAGCCCACCAGATGGTCGTCCACCATTCCAACGGCCTGCATCAGCGCGTACGCGGTTGTGGGTCCGACGAACCGGAAGCCGTGCGAGCGCAACCCACGTGCCAGCGCGACGGAGTCCGGCGTCGTGGCCGGCACGTCCGCAGCTGAGCGCGGAGCGACCGCCTGGACAGACGGCGCGTACGACCACGTGAGCGCAGCCAGGCCAGCCGGGAGGGCCAGCGCTGCGCGGGCGTTGCCGATCGTGGCGAGAATCTTGGCGCGGTTGCGCACGATCCCGGTGTCGGACAGGAGCCGCTCGACGTCGTCGTCGCCGAAACCTGCCACCACGGTCGGGTCGAAGCCGGCGAAGGCCGCACGGAACGCCGCGCGCTTTCGCAGGATCGTGATCCACGAGAGGCCGGACTGGAACGCCTCGAGGCTCAACCGCTCGTACATGCCGCGGTCGTCGCGGACCGGTCGCCCCCACTCGTCGTCGTGATAGGCGACGTAGTCCGGCGTACTGATTCCCCAGGGGCACCGTGGACGGCCGTCCGGGCCGAGCATCGTCTGGGCAGCTGCCGTCATCGACCGGCTGCGGCGCTCGGCGCGGACGCGACGGCCGCGAGCTTGCGGAGGCTCCGCTGCAGCACCCAGCCCGCCAACCGCCCGACGACGGGCCACGCGCGCTCACCGAGGGCACCGAAGGGCAGCTCGATCCGCTCCCACCACACGATCCGTGATCCCCGCGAGCCGAGCGGCTCGATGACGAAGCCGGCTGAGCCGCGGACGACGTTGCCGATGTGTCGCAGGTCGAGCCGGCGCGGCGGGTCCCAGACCTCCACCACCATCACGTCCACGAAACCGACCGGGCCGACACCGGTCCAGGCCTCGACCCGCGATCCGGCGATCGTCGGCCCGCCATCGACGCGACGCGCTCGGGTGAACGGGATCCACTGGCCCTGGTTGGCCCAATCGGTCGCAACCGCCCAGAGCCGGTCCGGCGTCGCGTCCGTGCTGATCTGCGCGTGCAGCTCACCCATCGGTCGGTTCTCCCGCGCCGGTCGGGTCGTGCGCCTCGAACGGCCGGCGGAGCCGGGCGATCTCCTCGTCGCGGCGGGCCAGCTCGCCGGCCAGGAGGTCGAGCGCGTCGTCGACCTCGACCATCCGGTAGCCCCGCAGCCCGACGCCCAGCCGGAGCGCGTGGACGTCCTCCGGCTGCACCGAGCGGTCGGCGGGAAGCCGCGCCGGCGGGCGGTCGGGGCTCAGCCGGCCCAGACCGTCGCCCCGGCCACCGGCGACGAGCACCGTGCCAAGCACGACCCCGAGCGCGACGAGCACCTGCAGCCAGAACATCGACGTCGTCCTCCCTCCGCGCTCGCCCTGCCCTACCCGGGTGCCGGGACTACGGTGTCGGGCTGATCGTGCCACGCGACCCTGAGGAGTGCCGTGCCGCTTCGCCTGGGCACACGCGTGTTCGCCGACACCGAGCTCGTGGTGATGGCGATCGTCAACCGCACGCCGGACTCGTTCTACGACCGGGGCGCGTCGTTCGCGTGGCGCGACGCCCTGGGCACCGTCGACCGAGCCGTCGAGGACGGCGCGGGGATCGTCGACATCGGTGGGGTGAAGGCCGGGTACGGATCGGAGGTGTCCGTCGACGAGGAACGCCGCCGGGTCGTCGACCTCGTGCTTGCCGTCCGGGATCGCCACCCGGCCCTGGTGATCAGCGTGGACACCTGGCGCAGCGAGATCGCCGACGAGGTGCTCCAGGCAGGTGCCGATCTGATCAACGACACGTGGGCCGGGGCCGACGACCAGCTTCGCGACGTCGTGGCCCAGCACGACGCCGGCATCGTGTGCTCGCACACGGGTGGCCTCTTGCCACGCACCGACCCGCACCGTGTCCGCTACGACGACGTCCTCGCGGAGGTGGCACGAGGCGTCGGCGAGCTGGCTCGACGAGCCGCCGCCGCAGGCGTACGACCTGACGCGATCATCGTCGACCCGACCCACGACTTCGGCAAGAACACGTGGCACTCGCTCGAGCTGACCCGCCGGCTCGACGAGCTGGTCGCGCTCGGCTACCCGGTGCTCGTGGCGTTGTCGAGCAAGGACTTCGTCGGCGAGACGCTCGACCTCCCGGTCGACGCCAGACTGCCCGGGACGCTCGCAGCCACCGCCGTCAGCGCCTGGCACGGAGCTCGGGTGTTCCGGGCGCACCAGGTGCTCGAGACCCGGCAGGTGCTCGACATGATTTCCTCGATTCGGGGTGATCGTCCACCTGCGGTGGCCCGTCGCGGTCTGGCCTGAGCCCCCGGGTCAGCGACCGTCGGCCTCGCGCTCGGCCCGCTCGAGCTCGGTCACCGCCGCCACCTCCGCCGCGCGCCGCCGGCGGTCGGCGTCCACGATCATCGCCACGGCGTCGTCGACCTCGTCCACCACGGTGATCAGGTCGATGTCGGCCTCCGAGACGGTGCCCCGCGCGAGAAGCGTCGCGCGAACCCAGTCGAGCAGGCCGCTCCAGTACGCCGACCCGACGAGGACCACCGGGAACCTGGTCACGCGCTGGGTCTGGACCAGCGTCAGCGCCTCGAACAGCTCGTCGAGCGTGCCGAAGCCGCCGGGCAGGAAGACGAATCCCTGCGCGTACTTCACGAACATCGTCTTTCGCGCGAAGAAGTACCGGAACGTGATCCCGATGTCGACCCACGAGTTGAGACCCTGCTCGAACGGCAGCTCGATCCCGAGCCCCACGGACACCCCACCGGCTTGGCTCGCACCCCGGTTCGCCGCCTCCATCGCGCCCGGGCCGCCGCCGGTGATGACTGCGTAGCCGGCCTTGACCAGCGACTCACCGAGGCGCTGCCCGAGCGCGTACACGGGGTCGTCGCGGTGGATCCGGGCGCTGCCGAAGACACTCACCGCCGGTCCGAGCTCGGCGAGCATCCCGAAACCCTCGACGAACTCGCCCTGGATGCGGAGCACCCGCCAGGTGTCCGTGTGCACCCAGTCGGCTGCGCCGCGGGTATCGAGCAGGCGTTGGTCGGTTGTGCTCTCCTCGAACTGGGTACGACGCAGCGTCACCGGGCCACGCTGCTTCTCCCGAGGCGGCTCGGTCGGCGCTGGCAGGGCGCCGTCCGCCGGCTCCGGGCGTTTCGCTGGCATGGCGTCGAGGCTAGAGCCTGGCGGTCGCTGCTCCCGGAGCGGGCACCGGTACCGGCTCGCGGACGACGCGAGTGACGACGGGCAACAATGGGCCAGGCAGGCCGGCACGAGGGAGGGCGATGCCCGAGAAGGCGGGGGCGGGTCGCGGGTCGTCCCAACGGGACCGCTCGCACACCCTGCGCGACTGGGCGCGCCTCTACGAGTCCGTCGACGAGCTCGCCGCAAGGTGCCAGACCGGCGAAGCCGGACGCGTACTCGTCGAGATCGATGGTTTCCTCGCCGAGGCCCGGGCCGCCGGTGTCGTCGAGGTGCTCAACCGCTCCTGGTACGTGGTCGCGCTGGCGAATCTCAACCTCGGCGATCTTGATCGCGCGGTCGATGCCTGCAACCAGATCATCGAGCAGGGCGGTGAACCGGGTGATCCGGCCTGGACCTCCAGCGCGTACGCGCTCCGCGGGATCGCCCGGTCAGATCGCGGTGATCATCTCTCGGCCGTGGACGACCTCGTCGACGCAGCCGTCCTCCTGGACGACGCCCGCCCGACCGGACAGCCCTACGCGTACGCGGTGGACGGCATCGGGCTCGGCTACCTCGGTCTTCGCCTCTACGAGCTGTCGATGGACGCATACCAGCAAGCTGCCGAGCTGGTCGCCCGACCGGGTCTCACCCTCCCGCGGATGTTTCACCGCTTCCACCAGATGCTGGTCGAGATCTGCTGGGGTCTCGAGCTCGACCGGCTCGACGAGTCCGACGAGGCCGGCTCGCACTTCCGGGCTGCGCTGGCGATCGCCGGCGACGCGACCCCGCTGCCCACCCTGGGCACGCAGACCTGGGCGCTACGGCTGCGGGCGCTCGTCGGGTTCTGCCACGCGATGACCGATGCAATCGGGCGCGCTGTGGAAGGTCTCGAGTCAGACGCCGATGCGTTGGCCGTGCAAGAGCTCGACGAGGAGGTGCTGGCGCGCATCGGACTGGCCCGGGCGTACGGCCGGCTCGGCGACGTCCCGCGGGCGCTCGCCGAGGCCGACCTGGCTGAACGCGCCGCCGGGGACGACCACCCGCTCGGCCTCAGCATCGCCTGGGAGCGGCAACGCCTCGCTCGACCGGATGCGCCGACGGCGGCCACCTCCGTCGTCAGCGAGTACGCGAGCCGGCTCGAGCGCGAGCGCTGGGACGACCGGGTGCGGTTGAGCGCCGAGACCCGGGAACGGCTGCAGTCCGAGATCGAGCGGCGCGCGGCGCGGAGGATGTCCGCCGAGTACCTCACCGACAGCCTCACCGGTGCGGCGAACCGCCGTCACCTGGAGCTGCGGCTCCCCGAGATGGTGAGCCGGGCCAGGACGCACGACGAAGCGGTGGCGCTCGCGTTCGTCGATCTCGACGCGGACACCACGACCGAGGACATGGTGTCGATCGGGGCCCAGCTGCGGACAGGGGCCGGTCCAGACGGGTTCGTCGCCCGGTACGGAGGCTCGGAGTTCGTCGTCGTGCTTCCCCGCCAGACCGCCCGCCAGCTCGCTGACGTGGTCGACGACGTGGTCGGCGGACGCCGTGCGGACGGTGTCCCTCGACCGCGGGTAGGCGTGGCGTCGGCCCGGCGACCACCATCGGTCGCCGGTCTCGTGGCGGCCGCCGACGAGGCGCTCCTCGCTGCCCGCCGGGCCGGCGGCGGCATCCAGCTCGCCACCAGCTGACCGAGAACGATCACTCCGGGCCGGGCGCCGCGGTGAGCCAGGCGCGCATCTTGGTCTCGCACTCCCCGATCTCGGCGACCGCGACGTGCTCGTGGCGGGCATGGGCGACGTTCGGGTTGCCCGGCCCGTAGTTCACCGCGGCGATGCCGAGCTGGGCGAACCGCGCGACGTCGGTCCACCCGAACTTCGGACCGGGCTGCCCGCCGATCGCCGCGACGAACGACGCGGCGGCGGGCAGGTCGAGACCCGGTCGAGCACCCGGTGCGCTGTCCATGAGCGTGAGCTCGAAGCCGGCGAAGAAGTCCTCCAGGAATCGAAACGCCGCCGCCTCGTCGTGGTCCGGTGCGAACCGGTGGTTCACCGTCACCACGCAACGGTCGGGGATCACGTTGCCGGCGACCCCACCGGCGATGCCGATCGCGTTCACGCTCTCGCGGTAGCGCAGACCCTCGACGTCCGGCTCTCGCGGCTCGTACGCGACAAGCCGGGCCAGGACAGGTGCCGCGGCATGGATGGCGTTGGCCCCCATCCACCCGCGCGCGGCGTGAGCCCGCACTCCCGTCGTGGCGACGTCCACGCGCATCGTGCCCTGGCAGCCGCCCTCGACGGTCGCGCTGGTCGGCTCCATGAGCACCGCGAAGTCAGCGGCGAGGAGCTCAGGTCGCTCGTCGGTGATGCGCTTGAGGCCGTTGCGCTCGGCCTCGACCTCCTCGCACTCGTAGAAGACGTAGGTCACGTCCCGTACGGGTGCCGGCACGGTCGCTGCCAGGCGCAGCCCGACCGCGACCCCACCCTTCATGTCTGCGGTGCCGATGCCGTGGAGGACGCCGTTCTCGAGCCGGGACGGGTAGTTGTCCGCGATCGGGACGGTGTCGAGGTGACCGGCCACGACCACCCGCTCGGCCCGCCCGAGCCGCGTACGGGCGACCACGGAATCACCGATCCGGACGACGTCGAGATGGGCGATCGGTCGCAGGGCGGCCTCGACAGCGTCGGCGATCTCCCGCTCTTCACCGCTCACGGACGCGATGTCGACCAGGGCCGCGGTGAGTCGAGCGCCGTCTTGGGAGAGATCCAGTTCTGCCACGCGGGTACCGTAACGGCCGTGACCGAATCGCTGGCGAGCCGTCCCGATGGGACAGATCACGGGACAGATCACGGGGCGGGTGACGGCTCCCCCGACGACGGCGCCTGGGCGGACGGGATCGCCACGATCGGCTCCGCCGACCAGGTGCTCGACGTCTGGTACCCGAGGCCCGCACTCGGTCAGCCGCCTGACCCGGCGGTGCCGGCCGAGGACCTCGAGGCGCTGGTCGGCACGGACGACGTGCGCCAGGTCCGGCTCGCGGCGGTCCGGACCGTCCTCTCGTCGCTCGCTGCCCCACCCGCCGACGTACCGGACGCGTACCTGCGCCTGCACCTGCTCTCCCACCGGCTCGTCGAGCCGCACGGCCTGAACGTCGAGGGCATGTTCGCGGTGCTCAACAACGTGGTGTGGACGTCCGCGGGACCGTGCACCGCCGAGGATTTCGAGTCCACCCGGCTGCGGCTGCGCGCGGCCGGTGTGCGGGTGACCGTCTACGGCGTCGACAAGTTCCCGCGCATGGTGGACTACGTCGTCCCGAGCGGGGTCCGGGTGGCTGACGGCGACCGGGTCCGCCTCGGCGCCCACCTCGCGCCTGGGACGACCGTCATGCACGAGGGCTTCGTGAACTTCAACGCCGGCACCCTCGGGGTCTCCATGGTCGAAGGCCGGATCACCGCCGGCGTCGTGGTCGGTGACGGTTCGGACATCGGCGGCGGCTCGTCGATCATGGGCACGCTCTCCGGCGGCGGCAAAGAGGTCGTCCGGATCGGCGAGCACTGCCTCCTCGGCGCCAACGCCGGCGTCGGGATCTCCCTCGGCGACGACTGCGTCGTCGAGGCCGGCCTCTACGTCACGGCCGGCACCCGGGTGGCGCTGCCCGACGGTGCGGTCGTCCGAGCCCGTGAGCTGTCCGGGCGCGACGGCCTGCTGTACCGCCGCAACAGCGAGACGGGAGCCGTGGAGGCGCTCCCGCGCTCGGGCACGTGGGGCGGCCTGAACACAACCCTTCACGCCAACCAGTAGCCAGCCTGACCTCTCGTTGATCAACGGCTCGGGGCCAGGCGCGAAACCGTACGGAGGTGCGGCTCGTTGGGACGGGAAGCAGGACGAGCGAGTCGGGGGTGACGCACGTGCGCAGGTTGGCCGGGGTGGCGATCGTCACGGTGCTGGCCGCTGCGCTCGTCGTCGCGGCCGTCATCGGGCTCCGCTCGGTCGGTGTCATCGGCCCCTCTGAGCGCTGCGTCGCCGAGGTCGACGGAGTGACGGTCAGCCTTGACCTCGAGCAGAGCCGGCACGCCGCGTTGATCGGGGCGGTGGCCACCGCCCGTGGGCTGCCGGCTCGGGCGATCACGATCGCGCTCGCCACCGCCTACCAGGAGTCCGACCTGCGCAACGTCGACTACGGCGACCGGGACTCCCTGGGGCTCTTCCAGCAGCGCCCGTCGCAGGGCTGGGGCACTGCCGCCGAGGTGCAAGACCCGACGTATGCCACCAACGCCTTCTACGACGCTCTGGTCCAGATCACCGACTACCGCGAGCTGCCGGTGACCGAGGCCGCCCAGGCGGTCCAGCGCAGCGCCTTTCCCGGCGCGTACGCCGACCACGAGGCCGACGCCCGGGTACTCGCGTCCGCGCTGTCGGGCAACTCGCCGGCAGCGTTCTCCTGCGAGCTCGCGGTCGACGACCTCGAGGGCGAGGTGCCGCTCGCGAGCGGGCTGACTCCGCGTGCGCAGCGCGTGCTCGACGACGCGCAGGCCGCGTTCGGCCAGCAGAGCGTCGGCGGCTTCGATGCCGCTGGCGTCACCTCCGGCCACATGGCCAGGTCTGCGCACTACGACGGCCGCGCGGTCGACGTGTTCTTCGCCTCGGACGACCCCGCGGCCGTGCTGCGCGGCTGGTCCCTCGCGCACTGGGTCGTCGCGAACGCAGACCGCCTCGAGGTCGCCACCGTGATCTACCGAGACCAGATCTGGACGGCCGCTCGCTCCGGCGACGGCTGGCGCCCGTACGTGCCACCGGACGGGCCGACCGACAACCCGACCCTGCGCCACCTCGACCACGTCCACGTCGACGTCGTCGCCGGTGCCTGATCCTCCTCCCGATGATCAAGGAATTTCTGCCCGTGACGCGGTGCCAGGAACCTGGCTCCGGACCGTCAGAGGGGCAGAAATTCCTTGATCATCGGGAAGGTGGGGACGGTGGGGTGAGCCGGGTGACGGCGGCGGCGACGCGCTCGTCCGTGGCCGTGAGCGCGACCCGTACGTGCTGTCCGCCGCGCGGGCCGTAGAAGTCGCCGGGGGCGACGAGGATCCCGCGCTCGGCCAACCACTGCGTCGAGGTCCAGCCCGGCTCGGCGCGGGTGACCCAGAGGTAGAGGCCGGCTGTCGAGTGCTCGGCCCGGAACCCGGCCGCCTCGAAGGCGGCACGCAGCGTCGTCCGCCTGGCCCGGTACCGCTCGCGCTGCTCGTCCACGTGAGCGTCGTCGCCGAGCGCGGCGGCCATCGCGGCCTGCACCGGCGCCGGCACGATCATCCCGGCGTGCTTGCGGGTTGCGAGCAGCCCGGCCACGAGGGCCGGGTCACCGGTGAGGAAGCCGGCCCGGTAACCAGCCAGGTTCGAGCGCTTCGAGAGCGAGTGCAGGCTCAGCAGCCCGGTGGTGTCGCCGTCGCAGACGTCTGGGTGCAGCAGGGAGACGGGGCGCTCTTCCCAGCCGAGCTCGAGGTAGCACTCGTCGCTCGCGACCACGGCACCATGCTCCCGCGCCCAGGCCACGACCTTGCGCAGGTGGGCCACCGGCAGGACCTGACCGGTCGGGTTGGCCGGCGAGTTCACCCACACCAGGCCGACCCGCTGCGGTCCGAGGCCGACCAGGCCCGCAGCCGCGACCGGGGTCGCCCCGGCCAGCCGGGCACCCACGTCGTACGTCGGATAGGCGATCTCGGGGTGGACGACCACGTCGCCGGCGCCGAGGCCGAGCAGCGTCGGCAGCCACGCGACGATCTCCTTCGCGCCGATGGTCGGCAGCACCGCAGCCGGATCTAGGCCCACGACGCCGTGGCGACGTTCCAGCCACGCGACGGCGGCAGCGCGCAGCGCCGGGGTGCCGTGCGTCAGCGGGTACGCGGGGGCGTCCGCGGCCATGGCGAGGGCGTCCTGGACGACGGCCGGGGTCGGGTCAACCGGGCTGCCGACGGAGAGGTCGACGATCCCGTCGGGATGTGTGGCTGCTGTCACGCGGGACGCATCGAGCCGGTCCCAGGGGAACCTCGGCAGCGCCGCCCACCGCGGGGTTCTCGGCGCAGGATCGGCGGCCGAGCTCAGTGCGCGACCTCCTGCGGCGGCAGGGCCGCGACGATGGGGTGGTCCTTGGGGATCTTGCCGAGCTTGGCGGCCCCTCCGGGAGAGCCGAGGTCGTCGAAGAACGCCACGTTCGCGGTGTAGAAGTCCTTCCACTTCTCCGGGGTGTCGTCCTCGTAGAAGATCGCCTCGACCGGGCAGACCGGCTCGCACGCCCCGCAGTCGACGCACTCGTCCGGGTGGATGTAGAGCATGCGCTCGCCCTCGTAGATGCAGTCGACCGGGCACTCGTCGACGCACGCGAGGTCCTTGAGATCGACGCAAGGCAGCGCGATGACGTATGTCACGGTCCCCTCCTCGTTCGTGCGCCACCCTCAGCGACGCAGTGCTTGCTGCCAGTATCCCCGGTACGCGCCGGCCCCGTGCCCCCTGCCCGGGGGACGGCGGGCGGGAACGCCCCCGGTCAGGCGGGCGGCGGCCGGCAGATGATCTCGTCAGCCGGGTTGTAGTGCGTCTCGAAGTCCTCCGACCGCACGACCGTCCCGCCCTCGACGAACTGGCGGGTCACGGTGATGTCGAAGCCGGACACTGGGTCCTGGTCGACGCACTCCTCGTCGTCCTCGTACTTGGTGGTGCCCGTGGTGATGTTGTACCGCTCCGAGGACACCGAGCGGATCTCGTCGTACGCCTTGGTGCCCCAGAACCGGACGGTGATCTCGCCCGGCGTGTGGATCGTCTGGATCAGCACGCCGGTGTCGGTGTCGTTGCGGAACCGCAGGTCGACTGTCGGCCAGGCCACCGTCGCCTCGCGCCCGGCCGGGTAGCGGCTGATGTAGAAGCTGTGCGGCTTGTGCTCGACGTCCTCGAGCCCGGCGAAGAAGACCGCGTTGAACGTCGTCGTCGCGACCTGGGAGACCCCGCCGCCGAAGTCCTCGCGCAGCTGCCCGCCGTCGATGATGAAGCCCTTCACGAACCCGTTCTCGGCCGTCCGCTCGCCGACGGTCTCGTTCAGGCTGAACGTCTCGCCGGGCAGCACGAGGGATCCGTTGATGATCTCGGCAGCCCGACCGATGTTCACCAGGCGGTACTCCAGGATCGGGTAGTTGGTGGTGAACTCCGAGACCAGCTCGACGATGC
>JACCYY010000118.1 GCA_013696235.1 Sporichthyaceae bacterium
GCGTCGGGTGCGACACTGCCGCTGTGCTCACGTTCCCGGGGGCGATCTCCCCCGCGCCGCTGACCAGGGTGGTCGCGAGCCGGCGGCCGCTCGAGCTGCGGTCCACGCTGGCGCCGCTGCGGCACGGTCCTGGCGACCCGGCGTTCCGTGCGGGCACCGGCGGCTCGCTCTGGTGGTCGACCCGGACGCCAGAGGGCCCGGTCAGCGTGCGATTCCTGCCGACCGGCCCGGCCGCGGTCGCAGCGGCAGCCTGGGGGAGCGGCGCAGGCTGGGCGGTCCACCACCTGCCCGACCTCGTCGGGGAGCACGACGACGTGGTCGGCTTCCACCCGCAGCACCCCGCGATCGTGCGGTCGCACCGCGAGCGTCCCGGCTGGCGGATCGGGCGGGGCCGCCCGGTGATCGACACCGTCGTCGCCGTGGTTCTCGAGCAGAAAGTCACAGGTCGTGAGGCGCACCGGTCGTGGCGGCAGCTCCTGCAGCGCTTCGGCGAGCCGGCGCCCGGTCCGACGCCGGCCGGGATGCGGGTGCCGCCCAGCGTTGCGGACTGGCTCTCCATCCCGTCGTGGGAGTGGCACCTCGCCGGCGTCGGACCGGAGCGGGCGCGGGCCGCGACCGGCGCCTGCCGCGTCGCAGCCGCGCTGGTCAGTGCCGCCCTGGTCGGCACGGCTGCGCTGGACCGCGCGCTGCGATCGGTGCCCGGCATCGGCGTCTGGACATCGGCAGAGGTGCGCCAGCGCGTCCTCGGTGACCCGGACGCGGTATCGGTGGGCGACTACCACCTGCCCTCGCTCGTCGGCTGGGCGCTCGCCGGGGTGAGGACTGACGACACCGGCATGCTCACGCTGCTCGAGCCCTACCGCGGCCACCGTCACCGCGCGGTGCGGTTGATCGAGCTCTCCGGCCAGGCGGCCCGGCCACCGCGCCACGGCCCCCGGTTCTCCCCGCGGGACTATCGCGCCATCTGACCCCGGCCGGGGCGGCGACGGACTTCGACGTCGACCCCCATGATCGCGTTCATCTGGTACCCCTTCGCGTTCCACACGGCGACCTCCGGCTGGGTCCGTCCGGCGGTGTCGGTGGCCCGGGCGGTGAGGCGGGTCGGACCAGGTTCGGCGACCCACGCGTACGACCAGCGGACCCACGCCCGCGGACCTGCCCGCTCGACGACCGTCGCCGGCTGGTAGGAGTGGCCGCCGTCCACGCTGACCTCGACGGCGGCGACCTGCCCGTGGCCCGACCACGCATACCCGCTCACCGTCGCCGGGCCGGGATCGATCTCCGCGGCGCGCGCCGGGCGCGCGATCACCGACTTCACCGGCATCTCCTCGACCCGTCCGGTCTCCTGGCCCGACTCGTCGAGCAGCACGTACTCGACGGCATTCCACAGACCGTCCCACCGATGGTCGGCGAGCTCGAGCCCGGTCACCCACTTGGTCGAGGCGATGCCGCCCCAGCCCGGCACGACGAGCCGGGCCGGCGCGCCGTGAGCGGCCACCAGGTCCTCGCCGTTCATCTGCAGAGCGAGCAGGGTGTCGGGCTCGGTGGCGGCCCGCAGCGGGAGCCCACGTCGCATGAGCGGGTCGTCCGCCCCCTGGCTGATCACCTCGACCGACTCCGGCCGCGGCCCGGCGAGCGCGAGAACGTCACCGAGCCCGACACCGGTCCACACCGCGTTGCCGACCGCGTCGTGCCGCCACGGGGTGCCCGGGGTCGCCGGCTCGAACCCGGACCGGCTGTTGCCGGAGCACTCGATGACCGCGACGACGCTCCGCTGCGGCAGCGCTCGCAGGTCGGCCAGGCCGAGCTCGAGCGGCCGGTCCACCAAGCCGTGGATGCGCAGCCTCCACGTGGCCGGGTCGACCGTCGGCACGCGGTAGTTCGAGCGGACGAAGAAGAGCTCCGTCGGTACGACGATGTCCTCGAGCAGCTCCAGCGGCGTGCCGAGGTTCGTCTCGCCGTACGGCACGAGTCGCTCGTCCTTGAGGGTGCGCCAGTCCTGGGCCGGGGGCTGCGTCACGTCGTGCCTCCTCGAACCTGCGCCTGGGCCTCGGCGACACCCAGGCTGAACAGGTCGTCCTCCGCCCGTCGGACCAGCGCGGCAGCACCCGGGCCGTCCGCCTCGGTGACCAGGTGGCCGAGGCCGCGCACCACCGCGACGGGGACGCCCGCCGTCTTGCCCTTGACCAGCTCCGCGGCTGCCGCGATCTCGTCGGCGACCGCTGTCACCGTCATCTCGAGCGAATTGCCGTAGGGGTCGACCTGTCCGCGGAGGTCGTCGAGCGGGGTCAGTCCCGCCACCCCGATCGCGATGTCGACCAGACCCTCGCGCCAGGGCCGCCCGGCCGTGTCGGTGATGACCACAGCCGTCCTGACCCCGAGTTCGCGGGCCAGGTCCGCTCGCAGGGCTCGGGCCGACGCGTCCGGGTCGACCGGCAGCAGGAGCACCGTCCCTGGCGCGACGTTCGATGCGTCGACCCCGGCGGCGGCGAGGACCAAGCCGTGACGGGTCCGGACGATCCGGAGGCTGCCGCGCGTCGCGACCACCGCCACCGTCTCCGCCGTGATCGCGTCCTCGCGGCTCTGGGCCTGGACGAGCCGGCCCTCGGCCTTGCTCACGATCTTGCTGGTCACCACGACGACGTCGCCGTCACGGAGGTCGGGTGCCGCCGCGGCGATCAGGCCCGCGAGGTCGTCGCCCGGACGGACGTCGGGGAGCCCGTGGACGCCGCTGATCGACATCTCGCCGGTCACCTGCGGGCGCCGACCGAGCCCGCGAGCTCGAGCGCCGCCGCGGCCATCGCCGAGCTCGCACCGGTGTCGTCCATGAACAGCGGGACTGCTCGAGCGGCGATCCCGGCGGCTTCGAGGGTGGCCAGCCCGGCCGCATCGGACTCGTCGACCAGCCAGCCGTCGATCACGCCGCCTCCACTCCGGGCGCCGTAGTGCAGCCCGACCGCTGCCGCGTCGGTGTGGACGCCGATCGCCGGGAGCAGCTTGTCGGCCATGCCGCGCACCGCCGAGCCGCTGATGATCGGCGAGATCCCGACCACCGGCCCGCTGCGCCGGTGCAGCGCCGCTCGGATGCCCGGCACGGCCAGGATGGGTCCGATGCTCACGACCGGGTTGCTCGGGGCCAGGAGCACCACGTCGGCCTCGGCGATCGCCTCCGCGACTCCAGGGGCCGGGGTCGTGTCCTCGATGCCGACGAGAACCACCTCGCGTACGGCAGGCGCGGCGTGCAAACGCACCCAGTACTCCTGGAAGTGGATGGCCCGGGCGCCAGCCGGCGCCTCCTCGTCTGCGACCACGACGTGGGTCTCGACCCGCTCGTCGGTCATCGGCAGCAGGCGGAGTCCGAGCGGCCACCGGCGACAGAGCGCCTCGGTGACCTGCGACAGCGGGTAGCCCGCCGCCAGCATCTGGGTGCGCAGGATGTGTGTAGCGAGATCTCGGTCACCGAGACCGAACCAGTCCGGTTGGGCCCCGTACGCGGCGAGCTCCGCCTTGGCGGTGAACGTCTCGTCCGACCTGCCCCACCCCCGTTCGGTGTCCGAGCCGCCGCCGAGGGTATACATCACGGTGTCGAGGTCCGGGCTCACTCGCAGGCCGAACAGCGTGATGTCGTCGGCCGTGTTCACCACGGCAACCAGGTGCGCGTCGGGCCGGGGGACGCCCGTGCCAGCGTGCTCGTCGAGCACGGCGCGAACCCCCTGCAGGAAGCGCGAGCCGCCGATCCCTCCGGCGAGCACGGTCACCAGCACCCGAGCATCCTCGCAGGGCCGCGACGCCCGATCGACAAGTCGACGCGAATCAGGGGGCCTACGGGGTTGACGCCGAGTGTCCTACGGCCATGTAATTCCACCAGTGTCGTTCCACGCCACGGTGCCGGTCACCTGGTATGACACCCGGAACGTCGGGCCGGAGGCAGTCCCGACACGCTGGGTCGAGGAGGCGCGATGCGCGAGCAGCAGCTCACCGACATCGCCGAATGGCAGGAGCGCGCCCTCTGCGCGCAGACCGATCCGGAGTCGTTCTTCCCGGAGAAGGGCGGCTCCACCCGGGAGGCGAAGCGGGTCTGCCTCTCGTGCGAGGTGCGCTCGGAATGCCTCGAGTACGCCCTGGGGCACGACGAGCGGTTCGGGATCTGGGGCGGGCTGTCCGAGCGTGAGCGTCGTCGGCTGAAGAAGCTGGCCGGCTGATCTGAGCCGCATCGGGTGGCGGTCGGCCGCATAAGGTCGACCCTCCATGAGCGATTCAGCCCCTGCGCGGTCCGACGATCCCGCGACGCCTGTCGTGGCGCCGGCCGTCACGCCGGCCGGCACCCTGGCGGTGGTCGCGGTCGTCGTGGCGCACAACGGCGCCCGCTGGGCAGCTGACCTCGGCGCGGCGCTCGCCGACCAGACGCGCGCACCGGACCGGGTGGTCGTCGTCGACACCGGCAGCCGCGACGACACCGCCGAAGATCTTCGCGCGGCGTTCCCGGCGGCGGGGCTGGTGACCCTGGATCGGCGGACCTCGTTCGGGTCCGCGATCGCGAAGGGGGCGACCGCCGGCTGGGCCGGCATCCCCGGTGCGTACGGGTCGGACCAGGCGAGCCACGCCTCCTGGCTGTGGGTGCTGCACGACGACTGCGCACCCGCGCCGGACGCACTGGAGGAACTGCTCGCAGCCGCTGCCGAGGACGGCCGGATCGGCATCGTCGGACCGAAGGTGCGTGACTTCACTGATCGGCGCCACCTCCTCGAGGTCGGGCTCACGATCGCCCGATCCGGGCGCCGCGAGACCGGTCTGGAGCCGCGCGAGGAGGACCAGGGCCAGCACGACGACCTCGGCTCGGTGCTGGCGGTCGGCAGCGCGGGGATGCTCGTCCGCCGAGACGTCTGGGACCAGCTCGGCGGCTTCGACCCGAACCTCCCGCTGTTCCGCGACGACGTCGACCTCGGCTGGCGGGCGAACCTCGCCGGTCACCGCGTCGCGGTGGCGCCGCGGGCAGTCGTCCACCACGTCCAGGCTGCAGCGCGCGGTCGCCGCACCATCGACGCCGCCACCCGGCGGCGGCACCTCCTCGACCGACGCGGCGCGCTGTACGTCCTGCTGGCCAACCTGCCGGGCCGGGCGCTGTGGCTCGCCTACCCCCGGCTGGTCCTCGCCTCGGTCGCTCGCTCCGTCGGCTTCGGGCTGGGCAAGCTGCCCGGGCTCGCGGTCGACGAGCTCGCCGCGGTCCTGCTGGTCGTCGCCCGTCCCGATCGGGTCTGGCGGGCGCGACGGGCCCGCCGGCCGCTGCGGACGGTGCCCGACGCTGCGGTCAGCCGCCTCCTGGCTCCCCGCGGCGCTCAGGTCGCGCGCGCCCTGGAATCCCTGGCCGGGGTGTTCTCGCTCGGGTCGCCGGGCAGCGCGGACATCTCCGCGCGCGGACACCGTGCGCTCGAGACCGGTCCGAGTGACGACGACTTTGCCGACGACGAGCCGGCCGGTGTCCGGTGGCTGCGTCGGCTAGCCAGGCCCGGCCTGGTGCTCGGCGTGGCGCTCGCGGTGATCACACTGGTGGCGAGCCGCGACCTGATCGGCGCGGGCCGCCTCATGGGGGGCGCGCTGCTGCCGGCACCGGATGGTGCCAGCGATCTCTGGGCCACCTACGTCGGGACGTGGCACGACGTCGGGCTCGGCAGCGACACGACCGCACCGCCGTACCTCGCCGCGATGGCGGCTCTGGCGACCCTGCTCGCGGGCAAGGCACCGATCGCCGTGGAGGTCCTGCTCCTCGCGGCGGTCCCGCTCGCCGGGCTCACGGCGCTCCTCGCCGCCCGGCGGCTGCTCGAGTCGCCGTGGGTGCGGGTCTGGGCGGCGGCGACGTACGCGCTCCTGCCGGCCACTGCCGGCGCGATCGCCGGTGCTCGCCTCGGCACGTCGGTGGCGGCGGTCCTGCTGCCGCTGCTCGCGCTCGGCGCCACCCGGGTGGTCGGGGACGGCAGAGCACCCGGTAGCTGGTCCAGCGCGTGGGCGAGCGGGTTGTGCCTCGCGGTCATGGCGTCTTTCGTGCCTGTCTCGTACGTCATCGCGGCCGCGCTCCTGCTCGTCGTCGCCGTCGGCGCGGCCCGCTCGGTCGCCGTGGTGGCCCGGCTGGCGGTGGTGCTCGTGACCCCGGTCCTCCTGCTGCTGCCGTGGACGCTCGAGCTGCCGACCCGACCGGGGCTCCTGCTGCTCGAGGCCGGGCTGCCCGGCCCTGGCCTGTCCGATGCTGCGCTCGCGCCGGTGCGGCTGCTGCTGCAGTCCAGCGGTGGGCCGGGCGCGCTGCCGTGGTGGTTGGGCGTCCCGCTCGTCCTCGGCGCACTGAGCTCGCTGCTGTCCCAGCATCGCCGCCGGCTCGTGCTCGCCGGGTGGGCGACCGCGGGCACCGGGCTCGCCGTCGGGCTCGCTGTCTCGCTCAGCACGGTCTCCACCCCGACCGCCCAGACCGCGGTCGCGGCGTGGCCCGGGTTCCCGGTGGTCGTCGTGGCCGGCGGGCTGCTCCTGGCCTGCGCCGTCGGCGTCGAGCGGGCTCAGGACCGGCTGCGCGGGCGCAGCTTCGGCTGGCGGCAGCCGGTCGCGCTGGGCGTCGTCGGCCTGGTCGTAGTGACCCCGCTCCTGCTCGCCGGGTGGTGGATGCTGCGCGGGACCGACGACCCGCTGGCGCGCCTCGACCCGGTCGTGCTGCCGCCGTTCGTGGCCGCCGACGGCGACGAGCCCGCCCGGCCGCGGACCGTCACGCTGGATCGGGCCGCGGACGGCTCGATCACCTACGCGTTGCTGCGCGACACCGGACCGCGGCTCGGCGACGCGGAGACCGGGCCGCCGTACGAGTCCTTCGACGTGCTCGACGAGGCGGTGGGCGACCTCGTCTCCGGACGTGGCGGCGACGAGGCGCGGGTGCTCGCCGAGCACGCCGTGCGCTACCTGCTGGTCACCCCACCGGTGGACGCCGACCTCGTCGCCACGATCGACGCGGTGCCCGGCCTGCGCCGGCTGTCGACGGACAGCGGCGCCGCGCTGTGGCGGCTCTCGCAGTCCGCGTCCCGGCTCCGGCTGGTCGACGCCGACGGTGCCTCGCTCGCCGAGCTCCCGGCCGGCGCCGAGGCTGCTGCCGCCGCCGTCCCGGCCGGCGCCGACGGTCGGTTGGCGGTGCTCGCCGAACGCGCCGATCCGCGCTGGCAGGCCACCCTGGACGGCACCCCGCTCGTCGCCCAGACCGTCGATGGGTGGGCGCAGGGCTTCCGCCTGCCTGGCCGCGGCGGGGATCTGGAGATCACCTACGACCAGACGGAGCGCACGCGCTGGCTCATGG
>JACCYY010000156.1 GCA_013696235.1 Sporichthyaceae bacterium
AGGAAGACCGTTCCGAGTGGCCGGTCGAGCAGCGGCTCGAACATCGCATCATCGACGGCGACTGCGACGGACTCGAGAACGACCTCGAGGAACAACTGCAGTCGCGACCCGCGCTCTCGATCGTCAACGAAGTGCTGCTCGAAGGCATGAAGGTCGTCGGCGAGCTGTTCGGCAAGGGCGAGATGCAGCTCCCGTTCGTGCTCCAGAGCGCGGAGACGATGAAGGCCTCGGTGGCCTACCTGGAGCCACACATGGAGAAGCTGGCTGACGGTGTCGACGCTTCCAAGGGCCGCATCGTCCTGGCCACGGTGAAGGGCGACGTCCATGACATCGGCAAGAACCTCGTCGACATCATCTTGACCAACAACGGCTACACGGTCGTGAACCTCGGGATCAAGCAGCCTGTCAACGCGATCCTCGAGGCCGCGAAGGAGCACCGGGCCGACGTGATCGGCATGTCCGGGCTCCTGGTGAAGTCCACGGTGATCATGAAGGAGAACCTCGAGGAGCTCAACCAGCGGGGGATGGCCGCCCGGTGGCCGGTGATCCTCGGTGGTGCCGCGCTCACGCGCGCGTACGTCGAGCAGGACCTCGCTGAGGTGTACGAGGGCGAGGTCCGCTACGCCCGGGATGCCTTCGAGGGCCTGCGGCTCATGGACGCGATGGTCGCGGTGCGCCGCGGCGTTCCTGGTGCCGAGCTGCCGGCGCTGCGCCCACGGCGGGTCCGCAGCACCGGGCCGACGATCGACGAGCGCGGACCGGCCGAGGTCCCGGCGCGATCGGACGTGGCGACGGACAACCCGGTGCCCACGCCGCCGTTCTGGGGAGACCGGGTGGTCAAGGGCATCCCGCTGGCCGACTACCTCGCCTACCTCGACGAGCGGGCGACGTTCATGGGGCAGTGGGGGCTCCGAGCGACCCGCGGCGGCGACGGACCCTCGTACGAGGATCTGGTGGAGACCGAGGCTCGGCCGCGCCTGCGGGCCTGGCTCGAACGCCTGCAGACCGAGAACCTGCTCGAGGCCGCGGTCGTGTACGGGTACTTCCCCTGCGTGAGCAAGGGCGACGACCTGATCATCCTGGAGCGGCCGGAGCCGGGATCGGCGGAGGTCATGCGGTTCACCTTCCCGCGGCAGCGCCGCGACCGGTTCCTGTGCCTGGCCGACTTCTTCCGACCGGAGGAGTCCGGCGAGGTGGACGTGATCGCGTTCACGCTCGTCACGATGGGTTCGCGCCTGAGCGAAGCCACCGCCGAGCTGTTCGCCGCGGACGCCTACCGGGACTACCTCGAGCTGCACGGGCTCTCCGTGCAGCTCGCCGAGGGGCTGGCCGAGCACTGGCACGCGCGGATCCGCAGCGAGCTCGGTTTCGGGGACCAGGACCCCGACGGGCTCGACGCCGTGCTCAAGCAGGGCTACCGCGGGTCACGGTACTCGTTCGGCTACCCGGCCTGCCCGGACCTGGAGGACCGGGCCAAGATCGTCGCGCTCCTGCGGCCGGACCGGATCGGCGTCACGCTGTCCGAGGAGCTCCAGCTGCACCCGGAGCAGTCGACGGATGCGCTGGTGGTCCACCACCCCGAGGCGAAGTACTTCAACGCCCGGTAGAACGTGCGCTGATTTCTGCTGTCTGACCCCACCTGTCCCAACCGTTGCCGAATCGGAACCTCCTCGGGTGGCCGCTGAGCGTGCCAGTTCGGGCATGCGCTCGCTAGTGTTCGCCGGAACCGCTGGGCGTCCGCCCGGCTGCAGCAGTCCGTACGAGGTGGAGCATGCGACCAAATTCAGGAGCCGGCCGGCGGTATCTCGCCCTCGGCGCCAGCGGCATTGTGGCGCTCTCGCTCGCCGCTTGCGGCGGCGACGACCCAGAGACGCCAGGCACGGGTGAGACCGAGGGTGGCGGGACGGCCACGGGGGAGCTCGTCTTCGCCGGCTCGGCCGAGCCAGTCGTCATCGACGGTGCGTGGGTGAGCGACGGTGAGTCGATCCGCGTCATCCGGCAGATCTTCGAGGGTCTCGTCACGACGGAAGCGGGCGGCACCGACATCCAGCCTGCGCTCGCCACCGAGTGGACGACGACCGACGACGGCCTCGAGTGGACGTTCTCCCTCCAGGACGGCGTGACGTTCCACGACGACACCCCGTTCAACGCGGAGGCGGTCTGCTTCAACTTCGACCGCTGGTACAACTTCGAGGGCCCGATCGCGCAGAGCGCATCGTCCTCGTACTACTACCAGACCGTGTTCGGCGGTTTCGCCGAGAACGACGCGGCGTACGCGGAAAGCCTTGGCGAGAGCCTCTACGAGTCCTGCGAGGCCACCGACGACACCACCGCGGTGATCACGCTCACCCGCCCGTCCTCGACGTTCCTCACCGCGCTCTCGCTGCCGGCGTTCTCGATCGCCAGCCCGACTGCGCTCGAGGAGTTCGGCGCCGACGACGTCGGCGGTGACGGCGAGGCACCGACGTTCGACGGCACGTACGGCTACGAGCACCCGACCGGGACCGGCCCGTACGCGTTCACCGAGTGGGAGCGCGGGGTGCGAGTCGTGCTGACCGCGAACGCGGACTACTGGGGCGAGAACCAGCCATCGGTCGAGACCCTGATCTTCGTCGCGATCGCCGACGGACCGGCCCGGCGCACGGCGCTCGAGACCGGCGAGATCGACGGCTACGACCTGGTCGATCCCGCCGATGCCACCGCGCTCGAGGACGCCGGCTTCACGCTCCTGCAGCGGCCGGCCTTCAACGTCGGGTACATCGGCTTCAACTCCTCGATCCCGCCGCTGGACAACCCAGACGTGCGCAAGGCCGTCGCGTACGCGGTGAACAAGGAGAACCTCCTGAGCACGAAGTACCCCGAGGGCGCGCAGGTCGCGACGCAGTTCCAGCCGCCGGAGCTGTTCGGCTGGAGCGACAGCGTCGAGGAGTACGCGTACGACCCGGCGATGGCCGAGCAGCTGCTGGCCGACTCCGGCGTCGCGAACCCGACGATCGAGTTCTGGTACCCGACCGACGTGAGCCGGCCGTACATGCCAGACCCCGAGGGCAACTTCGAGCTGATCAAGGCCGACCTCGAGGCGGTCGGGTTCACGGTGAACTCGCAGAGCGCGCCGTGGAACCCCGACTACCTCGCGGCGAACCAGGCCGGCACCCAGCAGATGTACCTCCTCGGCTGGACTGGTGACTTCGGCGACCCGGACAACTTCATCGGGACGTTCTTCCAGACCCAGCAGGCGCAGTGGGGGTTCAACGAGCCGGAGATCTTCGATGCCCTCGACGCCGCAGAGGCGGAGACCGACGAGGACACCCGGGTCGGGCTCTACGCCGAGATCAACCAGATGATCATGGAGTTCGTGCCGGGCGTGCCCTACGTCCACACGCAGCCCGCGATCGCGTTCCGGGCCGGTATCGACGGCTACGAGCCGAGCCCGGTGAACAATGAGGACTTCGCCCTGGTGACGGTCACCGAATAGTCCTCGCACCGCCTGCAACAACGGCTCGAAGCTCAGGCGCCCGGCGTACCACCGGGCGCCTGAGCCGGGTCGAGCACCAGTGACAGCGCGGCCCGACCGGATGAGGTAAGGAGGGCGCTGGCCCGTGGCACGATTCGTCGTCCGGCGGCTGCTGCTGCTGGTCCCGATCCTGCTCGGCCTGTCGATTCTGCTCTTCGCGTGGGTCCGGGCACTGCCCGGGAGCACGGCGAACTCCCTTCTCGGCGAGCGGGGGACGCCCGAGACGATCGCCGCGGTCGAGCGCCTGTACGGCCTCGACCAGCCGATCACCGTGCAGTACTGGAAGTACCTGAAGCAGTCGGCCACGTTCGATCTCGGCACCTCGGCGCAGACCCGACGGCCAGTGACCGACGAGATGCTCCGGCTCTTCCCCGGCACGATCGAGCTCACCGCCGTCGCGCTGGTCATCGCGGTCGGTGTCGGGGTCCCGCTCGGGTACTTCGCCGCGCGTCGCTACGGCACCTGGCTGGACTCGGGCGCGATCGTCGGCTCGCTGCTCGGCGTCACGATCCCGGTCTTCTTCCTCGGCTTCTTGCTCAAGTACTTCTTCGCGATCAAGCTCGGCTGGCTGCCCACGGCCGGCCGGTCAGACCAACGCATTCTCGGGGTCGATCACCCGACCGGGTTCTACGTCCTGGACGGGTTCATCACCGGGAACCTGTCCGCGGCCTGGGATGCGTTCAAGCACCTGGTCCTGCCCGGTCTCGCCCTCGCCACGATCCCGCTCGCGATCATTACCAGGATCACCCGGGCATCGGTCCTCGACGTGGTGCACGAGGACTACGTTCGCACCGCCGAGGCGAAGGGCTTGCTGGCGTCCACGATCACCCGACGACACATCCTCCGAAACGCGCTGCTCCCGGTCGTCACGATCATCGGGCTCCAGCTCGGCCTGCTGCTGTCCGGGGCGATCCTCACCGAGACGGTGTTCGTGTTCAACGGCGTGGGCAAGTTCGTCGCCGACTCGATCCGCTTCCGCGACTACGCCGTCATCCAGGGCTTCATCCTGGTGTTCGCGGTGATCTACGTGGTCGTCAACCTGCTCGTGGACATCGCCTACGGCTTGGTCGACCCGCGGGTGCGGGTCCGATGAGCCTCAGCGAGGCCGAGGCCCGGGTCGACACCGCGGTCGCGGCCGAGGACGTCGGCGGCAGCCTGCTCAAGGAGGCGTGGCGCCGGCTGCGCCGGGACCCGGTCGCGATCACCGGCGGAGCGATGGTCGCGCTCTTCGTCCTCGTGGCGGTCATCGGGCCCTGGATCGCGCCCTACGGCCCGAGCGATCGCGCCGGCGCGGTCACTCCGACCATGATCCCGGGTCCGTCGTCGCAGTTCTGGTTCGGCCTGGACGACCTGGGCCGCGACGAGCTGTCCCGGGTGATTCTCGGCGCCCGGCAGTCCCTGCTGGTCGGCGTGGTCTCGCTCGTCCTCGGCATGATCGGTGGGCTCACGCTTGGCGTGCTCGCCGGCGCGCTCGGCGGTTGGGTCGACAGCCTCATCATGCGGATCATCGACATCGTGCTCGCCGTCCCCGGGTTGCTGTTCGCGATCGGCGTCGCCGCCACGCTCGGCCGGAGCCTGCAGTCCGTGATGATCGCGATCGCGGTGGTGAACGTGCCGATCTTCGCCCGGTTGCTGCGCGGGCAGATGCTCTCGCAGCGCGAGGCCGACTACGTCTCGGCGGCTACGTCGGTGGGCCTGCGCCGACGGGTCGTCGTGTTCCGGCACATCCTGCCCAACTCGATCTCCCCGGTGATCGTCCAGGGCACGTTGACGCTGGCTACGGCGATCATCGACGCCGCCGGTCTCGCCTTCCTGGGGCTGGGCGGAACCGACCCCAGCGTTCCGGAGTGGGGCCGGATGCTCGCGGACAGCCAGGACTACCTGTCCGGCGCGATCCATCTCGCGATCTTCCCGGGTCTGGCGATCGTGTTCGCCGCGCTGGGTTTCACCCTGTTCGGTGAGCGCCTTCGCGAGGCCCTCGACCCGAAGTACCGCCGGTGAGCGCGGTGGCCCGCACCTGGACCGGCCATTCCGGCCCGACGTCGCTGCTCGAGGTCCGCGACCTCGAGGTGATCTTCACCCGCCGGGGTCGGCGGGACGTGCGGGCGGTGGATGGCGTCTCGTTCTCCGTCGATGCCGGCGAGACGGTCGGCATCGTGGGGGAGTCCGGCAGCGGCAAAAGCATCACGTCGCTCGCCGTCATGGGCCTGCTTCCGAACCGCGGGTGCGACGTCTCCGGCTCGATCCGGTTCGACGGCGCCGACCTGCGGACCCTGTCGCGGGACCAGATGCGCGACATCCGCGGACGCGACATCGCGATGGTGTTCCAGGACCCGATGACCTCGCTCAACCCGGTGGTCACGATCGGCAAGCAGGTGGCCGAGGTGCTGGAGCGGCA
>JACCYY010000171.1 GCA_013696235.1 Sporichthyaceae bacterium
CCGACCGCCGGCGCCTGCGCGACGATCTGCCGTACGAGCTCGAGGCCGAGCTCCCGGCGGGGCGTCCGCGGCGACGAGGACACGCAGCAGTAGCTGCACGCGAGGTTGCAGTCGAAGTTCGCATAGAGCCACAGTCGCCGCGCCGGCCACTCGGCGGCGGGGATCTCATCGGTCGGCTCCGCTGTCCGGCCGCGTCGCAGCTCGACGTGGTCGCCGCGCCAGGTGAGAAACGTGTGGCCGGTCTTCTCGCACCAGCGCGCGGCGAGGGCGGCACCGTCGTCGGTCTCCACCGGCACCTTCACCGTCCGGCCGTCGGCAACCCGGCCGACGGCGTCGGCCAGGTCCAGGAGCAGCCGGACAGTCATCGCGGCGTGCGGGCCGCCGCGTCCGTCTCGTCCGCTGCCCCGCCCGTCGGCTGGTCCATCGCGGCGAACAGCGACTCGTAGCCGGCCAGCTCCGGGCGCACCCAGCGCCGCAGACCCTCCATCTCCAGGATCGGTCGGTGCGCCGGGTTGTCCCAGTCCATGGCGAGCAGGTGCTCGACCCACGGTTCGGAGATCGCTGGATCGAGCGTGTCGAGCGCGGTGAAGTTGCAGTGGCAGTACTCAGGTGATGTCCACACCACCTCGAGCGCGCCGGGCGCGAGGTCGCCGGCCTGCAGCCCCGCCCAAGTCGTCACCCCCATCGCGGCCACGTCGGCCTCGTCGTCGAGCACGGCACGGAGCGCGTCGAGCTCGGACCTGCCGGTGTCACCGTGCTTGCCGACGTCGGAGTCGAACGGGAGGACCGTCACGTCCCGAGCCTCGAGCCCGGCCTCCTGCAGGTAGTACGCCGGCAGGATGCGGGCCTGCGCCGAGTCGCGCGAGCCCAGCGCGACCCGCCGGCCCCGGAGGTCCGGCAGCCCGGCGATCCCGCTGCCGGCTCGGGCGACGAACAGCGTCTGGAACGTCAGGTCGGTGTCGCGCATGGCCAGGGCTCGGCAGGACCCGTCGGTCCGGCGCACCGTTCGTACGTACGCGACGTTCGTGTTCCAGGCGAGATCGACCTGACCGTCGACCAGCGCGTCGACCTGCCGCTCGTAGTTGGAGAAGAGCACGAAGTCGATCGGCACCGGCGAGTCACGGAAGTAGTCGCGGATGCCCTCCCAGATCGGAACCACGTTGGCCGTGTAGGCAACAGCGCCGATGACGAGCTCGTCCATCAATCTCTCCCTCAGAACAGCTCGAGCCCGCACAGGGCTCGGCCGTAGAACTCGTAGAGCACGTCTGCGGTCGGCGCCATGACGTAGCCCGCGCGGGCGTCGCGGAAGGCGCGCTCGATGCCGAGGTGCCGGGAGAACGCCGCACCGCCGCAGACCCGCATCGCGGCGTCGGTCACGTGGAGCGCCGCCTCGTTGGCTGCCGCTTTCGCCCCGAGGACAGCGAGCATGACGGTCTCGTCGGCAGCGGCTACCCGCGCGGCGGTGTCCTTGACGTAGGCGGTGACGGCCTCGAGCTCGATCGACGCCTGCGCCAGCCGGGCTCGGATGGTCGGCAGGTCGGCGAGCCGCGAGTCGAGGTGCGCGAACCGGGTGCCGGCGGCGTGGCTGACTGCGGCGTCGAGGGCTCCACGGGCCAGCCCCAGGCTGACCGCGGCGTTGCCGAGGCTGAACCACGGCAGGACGACCTGCATCATCAGGCCGAACCCGTCACCGCGGCCACCGAGCCGCTGCTGCTCGTCCAGCACCGCGTCGAACTCCATCGGCGAGGAGGCGTTGCCGCGCAGTCCGAGTCCGTCCCACCCTGCGGACACCGTCAGACCTGGGTGCCCCGTCGGCACGGCGTACAGGTTGGTGTCCGTCGGGCTCTGGTCGTCCGGCGCGAGGCAGCTCAGCACGTAGAGCCCCGCGAACTCGGCTGAGGTGACCCAGCCTTTCGACGCCTTGACCCGCACACTGCCGTCACCCTCGGGTGTCGCATGCGAGGTCGACGCCCAGAAGTGGCTCCGTGACCCCTTCTCGCTGAACGCCAGCGTGCCCAGCCACTCGCCGGAGGCCAGCCGGGCGGTGGCCTCCGGGTCCCCCGGTGGCGGGGCCGCGGCTACGACCTGGGCCGCGGCGACATGCATGAGATAGACCATGGCGCTGGACCCGCAGACGGCTGCCAGCCTGGATGTCACGTCGACGAACTCGACCGGTCCGGCACCGAGCCCGCCGACCTCGGGCGACAGCGTCAGCCCGAGCAGGCCGGACTCGCCCAGGGCGGTCACCGTTCGTTGCGGGAACTGCCCCTCGCGGTCGGTCGCGTCAGCGTCTGCAGCGGCGAGCGGCAGGACATCGTCCAGCCGAGTAATCACATCCATGCTGCCGGAATCTACCCATCATCTGCACGGGTGAGGCCCCCTCGGCGGGTCGCACGCGCTTCGTAAGACCCACCGCGACGTCAGGTCGGGCTTCGTCCCAGGTGGACTCTGGAGGGAGCCTGGCCAGAGTCGCCAGCGTAGCCACCATCGCCAGCGCAAGGATGGCGACGCTTGCTGCTCGTTACCCGCCGCGCGACACCGGTTTCAAGGGGACACGTCGCGGGTCGCCTGCTTCGTCGACGCCGCGGACCTCGACGCAAAGCGCGCCGCACTCCAGGAGCCGCATCCGGACCGCCAGCACCAGCGGATTCTGCGGGTTGTCGTAGCGGTCGAACCAGGTGTCCACGTCGGGCTTGCGGTTGCTCATGACCCGCGCACATTCGCTGCCTTGGGTCGCCTGGGCACCTTGGGCTGTTTCGGCGGTCGAGCGCTCGCGTGGCTCGCCGCCCGGACCACCCACGCGCGCACCGTGGCGTCCTCAAGCCCGTCCGGTCCCGCCAGCAGCATGTTGCGCATCGGTCGACCAGTGAAGTCCATCGGCCGGACGTGCGGTTCGCCGAGCGCCTCGGTCACCTCGTCGGGTTCGAGCCGGAGCATGAGCGAGTCCTTCATCACGCCGAACGC
>JACCYY010000189.1 GCA_013696235.1 Sporichthyaceae bacterium
GGAGCCGGCCGCCGAGCACCCGACGCTTGGCTGGCCGCGTGGGTCGGGGCCGGCGCGGCTGCCGCCGCCGCCCTCGACAGCGTCCTCGACGCCGAGCCGGCCATGTGCGGCCCGGCCGTCGCTCGCGCCGTCGCGGCGTCGGTCGGGCCCGGGCGGCTGCTCTTCGCCGGTTCGTCGAGCTCCATCCGTGACCTGGACCTCGCCGGCGGTCCGCCGGGCCATCAGGGCGACCACCCCGCCGGGCAGGTGACGGTGCTGGCCAACCGGGGTCTGTCCGGCATCGACGGCGCCGTGTCGACCGCGATCGGCGCTGCCCTCGCCCACGGTGGGAACGAGGACCGGGCGTCAGTCGCGCTGCTCGGCGACCTCGCGTTCCTGCACGACGCGACCGGGTTGGTGATCGGACCGGACGAGCCGCGCCCGGACCTGACGATCGTGGTCGTCAACGACGACGGAGGCGGCCTGTTCCAGCTGCTCGAGCAAGGAGCGCCCGAGCACGCGCCGGCGTTCGAGCGCGTCTTCGGCACACCGCACGGCGTCGATCTCGCGGCTCTCTGCGCCGCCACCGGCACGCCGTACGCCCTCGCCGGTACGGACGATGAGCTGACCGCACTGCTGGAACGCCCAGGCGACGGGATCTGCGTCATCGAGGTGCCGATCACCCGGACTGACCGGCGTGCGCTCCACGAGCGGATCCGTACGGCAGTCGCTGCCGCCGTCGACGCGCTGGCAGGCTCGACATCGTGAGCCGGCCTCTGATTTCCGCCGCCGAGCCGGCAACCCGCGCCCACGAGGACAAGGCCCCGCACGAGGTCGTCGCCATGTTCGACGACATCGCGGACGGGTACGACCGGCTCAACGACGTGCTGTCGGTCGGTCAGGACCGGCTCTGGCGCCGGGCGGTGCTCAAGGCGGTCCGCCCCCGGGCGGGCGAGCAGATCCTCGATCTCGCAGCCGGCACGGGTACGTCGTCCGTGCCGTTCGTCAGAGCCGGGGCGCGGGTCGTCCCGGCCGACTTCTCGCTCGGCATGCTCCAAGCCGGCAAGGCGCTTCGGCCGCGACTGCCGTTCACCGCTGGGGACGCCGTGCGGCTGCCGTTCGCCGCGGCCTCGTTCGACGCGGTGGCGATCTCGTTCGGGTTGCGCAACGTCGTCGACCTGGGTGCCGCGCTGCGCGAGATGCTCCGGGTGACCCGTCCGGGCGGTCGGCTCGTCGTGTGCGAGTTCAGCACGGTGAGCTGGGCGCCGCTGCGCCGGGCGTACGAGATCTACCTCGAGCGTGTCCTGACACCGCTCGCCGGCACGCTCTCGGGCAACACCGGCGCCTACGACTACCTCGCCGAGTCCATCAAGGCGTGGCCGGACCAGCGGGCGCTGGCCGCGCAGATCAGCGCGGCCGGCTGGACAGACGTGGCCTGGCGCAACCTGAGCCAGGGGATCGTGGCCCTGCACCGGGCCAGGGCTCCGGGCTGAGCACCACCCCCCGGGGGGCGGGGTGGGCGCATCGGCGAGCAGCGTTTACACTCGACCGAGCGCTCGTGAATCTATTCACAAGCGCACCTGGGAAGGTGTTCTGGGACCAGCGCACAGGTCCGGATCGGGCAACCGCGAGCGAGCAGCGAGGTGGTGAGAGTGAGCGGCACCCCGGCGCTCCACCCGTCGCCGACGGCGCCGGCTGCGCGGGACGAACGGCTCGCCGGCGAGGCTGACGTCCTCGTCATCGGCGCCGGCCCTGCCGGCTCGACCACCGCGTACCACCTGGCCCAGGCCGGGCTCGACGTGATCATGGTGGAGAAGACGGCGTTCCCCCGCGAGAAGGTCTGCGGCGACGGGCTCACGCCGCGTGCCGTGCGCCAGATCCTGCGGATGGGGATCGACCCGCGGCCGGAAGACGGCTGGATCCGCAACCACGGGCTGCGGATCATGGGCGGCGGCATGCGGCTGCAGGTGGAGTGGCCGGACCTCACCGAGTTCCCGTCGTACGGCCTGGTGCGGACCCGCCTGGACTTCGACCAGGTCCTGGCCCGCCAGGCGCAAAAGGCGGGCGCCCGGCTGGACGAGTCGACGACCGTGACGGGTCCGGTGCTCGACGAGCGCACCGGTCGCATCGTCGGCGTCCGAGCCCGGCCGGTCGACGCCGACCCGCGCGACAAGAGCGACGTGGTGACCTACCGGGCGCCGCTCGTGATCGCGGCGGACGGCAACTCGAGCCGGCTCGCGCTCGCCATGGGTCTCACCAAGCGCGACGACCGCCCGATGGGCGTGGCCGTCCGTACGTACTTCACCAGCCCCCGGCACGAGGACGACTGGCTCGAGTCCTGGCTCGAGCTGTGGGACACCACGCCTGACGGCAAGCGTCACCTGCTGCCCGGCTACGGCTGGATCTTCGGCGTCGGGGACGGGACGAGCAACGTCGGGCTCGGCATCCTCAACACGAGCCGGGCGTTCGGCCGGACCGACTACAAGGATCTGCTGCGCCGATGGCTCACCTCCGTGCCGCCGGAATGGGGTTTCACCCCCGAGCACCAGGTCGGTGACATCCGTGGGGCGGCCCTGCCGATGGGCTTCAACCGCCAGCCGCACTACGACCGGGGGATGCTGCTCGTCGGCGACTCCGGCGGCATGGTGAACCCGTGCAACGGTGAGGGCATCGCGTACGCCATGGAGGCCGGCGAGCTGGCCGCCGACGTGATCGTGCAGGCGTCCGGCCGACCGACCGCCGCGGCCCGTGAGCACGCCCTGCAGGCCTACCCGCGCACGCTCAAGGACGTCTACGGCGGCTACTTCACCGTCGGCCGGATCTTCGTCCGGGCAATCGGTCACCCCTCGGTGATGAAGCTCGCCACCCGGCACGGGCTGCCGCACCCGACGCTCATGCGTTTCACGCTCAAGCTCCTGGCGAACCTCACCGAGCCCACGGGCGGCGACGCGATGGACCGGCTGATCAACGGCTTGAACCGGCTCGCCCCAGCGGCGTGACCCCGGCGGGTGGGTCGACCGGGCCACCCTAGGATGCTGAGCGGCCGACGGCCGACAGCAGCACGGAGGAGAGGAGCAAGGACATGTCGAGCTACGTGCCGATCCTTGTCCTGGGCGCGCTCGCGCTGGCCTTTGCGCTGTTCTCCGTCGTCGCCGGATCGCTCACCGGCCCGAAGCGCTACAACCGGGCCAAGCTCGACTCGTACGAGTGCGGGATCGAGCCGACACCGCAGCCGGTCGGCGGCGGCCGGTTCCCGATCAAGTACTACCTCACCGCGATGCTGTTCATCGTCTTCGACATCGAGATCATCTTCTTGTACCCGTGGGCGGTCACGTTCGACTCGCTCGGCATCTTCGGGCTGGTCGAGATGCTCCTGTTCATCGTCACCGTCTTCGTCGCGTACGCGTACGTCTGGCGTCGCGGCGGGCTCGAGTGGGACTGAGGGGGTAGGGATGGGCATCGAGGAGAAGCTCCCCAGCGGCTTCCTGCTGACGACCGTCGAGAAGATGGCGAACGAGGCGCACCGGGCGTCGCTGTGGCCGGCAACCTTCGGCCTGGCCTGCTGCGCGATCGAGATGATGTCCTCGGGTGGTCCTCGGTACGACCTCGCCCGCTTCGGCATGGAGGTCTTCCGCGCCTCACCCCGGCAGGCCGACCTGATGATCGTCGCCGGTCGGGTGAGCCAGAAGATGGCGCCGGTGCTGCGGCAGATCTACGACCAGATGGCCAACCCGAAGTGGGTCATCTCGATGGGCGTCTGCGCGTCGAGCGGCGGCATGTTCAACAACTACGCGATCGTCCAGGGGGTCGACCATGTCGTGCCGGTCGACATCTACCTGCCCGGCTGCCCGCCCCGGCCGGAGATGCTCATCAACGCGATCATGGAGCTGCACGAGGACATCCGGAACCGCAAGATCGGTGCCCATCGTCGTGTCGAGGTGGGCGAGCGTGAGCAGCTCGCGCTGACCGCGGTGCCGACCTCTGACCAGCGGGGACTGCTGCAGTGACGATCGACGGCAGCCACGGGCAGGTCGACGGCACCACCGACGCCGGCCGTCCTGATGACGATGTCCCGGCCCCACCGGGTGTCGTGACGCCCGGTCCCGGGCCCGAAGGGGAGAGCCCGGCCCGCGAGGACCGCGCGATCGTCACCGTCCCGGGCGACGACGGCCGGGTCGAGCCGATCGCCGGGGTGGTCGGCACGAAGACCGGCATGTTCGGCATCGACGGCACCGGTGACACCTCCGGCTACGGCGGACTGGTCCGCACGATCGCCATGCCGCGGGCCACGCGGGCTCCGTACGGCGGCTGGTTCGACGCCACCGCCGAGAGTCTCGGCAACGCCCTCGCCGCTGGCGGCATCGCCTGGGACGACGCGATCGAGAGCGTGCTGGTCGACCGTGGTGAGCTCACGTTCTTCGTCCGCCGCCACGCGCTGCTCGACGTGTGCCGGCGGTTGCGGGACGAGGCCGAGCTCCGGTACGAGTTCTGCGCCGGGGTGTCCGGGGTGCACTTCCCGCAGGACAGCGGACGGGAGCTGCACGCGGTCTACCACCTGCTCTCGATCACGCACAACCGGCGGATCCGGCTGGTCGCCACCTGCCCGGACGCCGACCCGCACGTGCCCTCGGTGGTGTCGGTGTACCCGACGAACGACTGGCACGAGCGCGAGACGTTCGACTTCTTCGGGATCGTGTTCGACGGCCACCCGGCCCTGACCCGCATCCAGATGCCAGACGACTGGCCCGGGCACCCTCAGCGCAAGGACTACCCGCTCGGTGGAATCCCGGTCGAGTACAAGGGCGCGAGCATCCCGCCACCGGATCAGCGGAGGGCGTACAGCTGATGTCGACCGACGAGCGCAGCTACCGAGGGGCCCACCGGAGGGCCGACCCGTACGCGGCCACCGACAGCGAGCCCACCGAGGGCACCGTCTTCACCGCGACGGGCCAGGACTGGGACGACATCGTCCGGTCCATCGGGCCGGCTCCGGAGGAGCGGATCGTCGTGAACATGGGTCCGCAGCACCCGTCGACGCACGGGGTGCTGCGGCTCATCCTCGAGCTCGAGGGCGAGACGGTCACCGAGCTGCGCTGCGGCATCGGCTACCTCCACACCGGCATCGAGAAGAACATGGAGTTCCGGACGTGGACCCAGGGGGTCACGTTCTGCACCCGCATGGACTACCTCTCGCCGTTCTACAACGAGGCGGCGTTCTGCCTCGCGGTCGAGCGACTGCTCGGGGTCACCGACGAGATCCCGGACCGGGCGACGGTCATCCGCGTCCTGCTCATGGAGCTCAACCGGATCTCGTCACACCTCGTGGCCCTGGCGACCGCCGGCATGGAGCTCGGTGCGCTGACGGTCATGACGTTCGGGTTCCGCGAGCGTGAGCTCGTGCTCGACGTGTTCGAGATGATCACCGGGTTGCGGATGAACCATGCGTTCATCCGCCCGGGCGGTCTGGCCCAGGACCTACCCCCGGGTGCGGTGGAGAAGGTTCGCGATCTCCTCGACCTCATGCCCAAGCGTCTTCGGGACATCCGGCTGCTCCTCGACGACAACCCGATCTTCCGGCTGCGCACCGAGGGCATCGGGTACCTGGACCTTGCCGCGTGCATGTCGCTTGGCGTGAGCGGTCCGCCGCTGCGCTCGACCGGCCTGCCGTGGGACCTGCGCAAGTCGCAGCCGTACTGCGGCTACGAGACGTACGAGTTCGCGGTCCAGACCCAGACGACCTGCGACGCGTACGGGCGCTACCTCATCCGGATGGCCGAGATGGAGGAGTCGCTCAAGATCGTCGAGCAGTGCCTCGACCGGCTCGTGCCCGGGCCAGTCATGATCGCCGACCGCAAGATCGCCTGGCCGGCCCAGCTCGCTCTCGGGGGCGACGGCCTCGGCAACTCCCTCGATCACATCCGCCACATCATGAGCGAGTCGATGGAGGCCCTGATCCACCACTTCAAGCTCGTGACCGAGGGCTTCCGCGTGCCCAGCGGGCAGGTCTACTCGGCGATCGAGTCGCCACGCGGGGAGCTCGGAGTCCACCTGGTCAGCGACGGCGGGACGCGGCCGTACCGCGCGCACTTCCGCGATCCGTCGTTCACGAACCTGCAGGCGGTGGCGGCGGCGTGCGAGGGCAGCATGATTTCCGACGTCGTCGCCGCAGTGGCCTCCCTCGACCCCGTGATGGGAGGGGTGGATCGGTGATCGAGGAGGTCACGGGCGCGTCTGAACGTTCAATCGGACCTGACACGATCGCTGAGATGCGGACGATCATGGCCCGCTACCCCCAGCCGCGGTCCGCTCTGCTTCCGATGCTGCATCTTGTGCAGGCGGAGTTCGGCTACGTGACGCCGGCCGGCATCGAGGCCTGTGCTGCCGAGCTCGGGATCACCACGGCCGAGGTGGCCGCGGTGGCCACGTTCTACACCATGTACAAGCGTCGGCCGATCGGGGACTACCACGTCGGGGTCTGCACGAACACGCTCTGCGCGATCATGGGCGGGGACGCGATCTTCGCCGCGCTCCAGGAGCACCTGGGCATCGGCAACGACGAGACGACGGCCGACGGACTGGTCACGCTCGAGCACATCGAGTGCAACGCCGCCTGCGACTACGCCCCGGTGCTCATGGTGAACTGGGAGTTCTTCGACGACCAGACCGTCCAGAGCGCCCGCGACCTCGTCGACCGGCTCCGCGCGGGGGATCCCCCCGACCCGACTCGCGGTGCCGGTCCGGTCTGCACCTGGCGCGAGACCGCCCGCGTACTGGCCGGGTTCCCTGATGGGCGCGCGCACGAGGGCCCGTCCGCCGGTCCGGCCTCGCTGGTCGGTTTGCGCCGCGCTCGCGAGCGCGGCGACGAGGCGCCGGACGACGGCAGGCGCACGTCGGGGCAGCACGCCCAGAACGGTGGTTCGTCGTGACGTTGACACCTGTCCTCTCGAGGAGCTGGGACCAGAAGTCGTCGTGGACGCTGGACGCCTACCGCGCCACCGACGGCTACCGTGCGCTGCGCACTGCGCTCGACATGGCCCCGGACGCGATCATCGCCCAGGTCAAGGACTCCGGTCTGCGCGGACGTGGCGGCGCCGGCTTCCCGACCGGCCTCAAGTGGGGCTTCATCCCACAGGGCGTCGGCCCGGACGGGATCGAGAAGCCGAAGTACCTCGTGGTCAACGCGGACGAGAGCGAACCCGGCACCTGCAAGGACATCCCGCTCATGATGGCCACGCCCCACCTGCTCATCGAGGGCGTGATCATCTCGTCGTACGCGATCCGCGCGCGGCATGCATTCATCTACGTCCGCGGCGAGGTCGTGCACGTGGTGCGCCGCCTCCACGAGGCGGTCCGGGAGGCGTACGCGGCGGGTCTGCTCGGCCACGACATCCTCGGCTCGGGGTACGACCTCGAGGTCACCGTCCACGCCGGCGCCGGGGCCTATATCTGCGGTGAGGAGACGGCGCTGCTGGACTCGCTGGAGGGGCGCCGGGGCCAGCCACGGCTGCGGCCTCCGTTCCCTGCGGTCGCCGGCCTGTACGCCTCACCCACGGTGATCAACAACGTGGAGTCGATCGCGAGCGTCCCGTCGATCATCGACCGCGGGGTCGACTGGTACCGCTCGATGGGCAGTGAGAAGTCGCCGGGCTTCAAGCTGTTCTCGATCTCCGGGCACGTTCGGCACCCTGGCCAGTACGAGGCACCGCTCGGCGTGACGTTCCGTGAGCTGCTCGACGTCGCCGGAGGTGTGCGGAACGGCCACGAGCTGAAGTTCTGGACGCCCGGCGGGTCGTCGACGCCGATCCTGACCGCGGAGCATCTCGACACGCCGCTGGACTTCGAAGGGGTGGCCGCGCAGGGCTCGATGCTCGGCACCACCGCGCTCATGGTGTTCGACGAGACCACGTGCGTCGTCCGGGCCGTGCTTCGGTGGACCGAGTTCTACGCACACGAGTCCTGCGGCAAGTGCACGCCCTGCCGCGAGGGCACGTTCTGGCTGCGCCAGATCCTGCAGCGGCTCGAGGCCGGGCACGCCACCGAGGTCGAGCTCGACCAGCTGCTCGACCTCTGCGACAACATCCTCGGGCGTTCCTTCTGCGCTCTCGGTGACGGAGCGACCAGCCCGATCACGTCGTCGTTGCAGTACTTCCGCGACGAGTACGTCCAGCACCTCGGCACCGGGTGCTGGTTCGACCCCGTCCGGGCGACGGTGTTCCAGACCAGCGAGGCCGGGGCGTGAGCGCGCGATGACCGTCACCACTTCCAGCCCGGCCGGCGAGGCCCTCGCCTCCCGCGAGGACCTCGTCTCCTTGACGATCGACGGGTTCGAGGTCGCCGTGCCCAAGGGGACGTTGGTGATCCGGGCCGCCGAGCTGCTCGGCATCCAGGTCCCGAGGTTCTGCGACCACCCGCTGCTCGACCCGGTCGGAGCATGCCGGCAGTGCCTGGTCGAGGTGGTCGACGACGGCAACGGCCGGGGCATGCCCAAACCGCAGGCGTCCTGCACGATCCCGGTCACTCCGGGCATGGTGGTGAAGACCCAGATCACCTCGCCGGTGGCCGACAAGGCCCAGCAGGGGATCATGGAGTTCCTGCTGATCAACCACCCGCTGGACTGCCCGATCTGCGACAAGGGCGGGGAGTGCCCGCTGCAGAACCAGGCGATGAGCAACGGGCGTTCGGAGACCCGTTTCGTCGACGTGAAGCGGACGTTCCCGAAACCGATCAACATCTCCGCACAGGTGCTGCTCGACCGGGAGCGCTGCGTGCTCTGCGCGCGCTGCACCCGGTTCTCGGCGCAGGTCGCCGGCGATCCGTTCATCGAGCTGCTCGAGCGCGGCGCGCTGCAGCAGGTCGGCATCTACACCGACCTGCCGTTCGAGTCCTACTTCTCCGGCAACACCGTCCAGATCTGCCCGGTCGGTGCGCTCACCAGCGCGAAGTACCGCTTCCGTGCCCGCCCGTTCGACCTGGTCTCCACGCCGACGGTGTGCGAGCACTGCTCGAGCGGCTGCGCGCTGCGGGCCGACCACCGACGTGGCGCGGTCATGCGGCGCCAAGCCGGCGACGACCCGGAGGTGAACGAGGAGTGGAACTGCGACAAGGGCCGATGGGCCTTCCAGTACTCGGCGCAGCCTGACCGTCTCACTCAGCCGCTGGTCCGCGACGCCGACGGCGTGCTCCGGCCGACGTCGTGGTCCGACGCCCTCGACGTCGTCGCTCGCGGTCTGATCGGTGCCCGCGGGCGCGCCGGCGTGCTGGTCGGCGGCCGGCTCCCGCTCGAGGACGCGTACGCCTACGCGAAGTTCGCCCGGACCGTGCTCGAGACGAACGACATCGACTTCCGGGCCAGGACCCACTCGGCGGAAGAGGCGGACTTCCTCGCCGCCAGGGTCGCCGGAACCGGGCTCGGGGTGACCTACCGCGACCTCGAGCACGCGCACACGGTCCTGCTCGCCGGGCTCGAGCCCGAGGAGGAGGTCGGCATCGTCCTCCTCCGCCTACGCAAGGCGGCGCGGCGTGGCCGTACTGCCGTCTTCGGCATCGCGGCACTCGCCAGCCCGGGCCTGGCCAAGGCGCACGGCACCCTGCTCCCGACCGTGCCGGGTGACGAGGCCGCCGTGCTGGACGCACT
>JACCYY010000202.1 GCA_013696235.1 Sporichthyaceae bacterium
CTACTGGTAGGACACGAAGTGCGGCACCGGCTCGAGCTGCATCGTCTCGTCCGGCGTGAACGTCGGGGAGTCCTCGTCGATGAAGTTCTTCCAGCCCCACCAGACGTTCGGCGGCGGGTCGGCGCGGATCGCGTTCCAGGTCGCGAGCTTGGACCCCGGCGGGCCGAACCCGTCGACGTGGACCAGGACGGCGAGCTCGTCCCGGCTGGTGTCCACCTGCGTCCGGTCGCTGACCATGTCCGTCCTGAACTGGTGGAGCACGAGCACCTTCTGCGGCAGGTTGTTGTCCCGGGTGAGGTCCGCGAGCCAGGTCACGACCGAGTTGACCTCCTCGGCCGAGACGCTCCCCACCTGCTCCAGGTGCACCTCGCCCGGTCGCAGCCGCCACTCCGGGTCCAGAGCCAGACCCACGTGCGGCTCGCGAAGGAACTCCTCGAACACCTTGGCCTGGGTGAGGAAGTCCAACCGTCCTGGCTGCAGGTCGAGCACGACGTAGACCCCGGCCTCGCGGGCGGCGTCGACGTAGGGCCGGATGACCTCAGGGGTCATCTCGGTCGAGTAGTCACCGCCGGAGGACGGCACGCTCGACGCGACGGACGCGATCAGCTCGAACGTCGGGACCGCGGTCTCCTCGATCAACGCCTGGTACTCGGCCGCGAGGTCCTGCGCGCGCGTGATGGCCTCGGGCAGGCTCTGCTCACCCAGCGATCCCAGTGCAGACGTGGTCGGGTTGCCGTACAACGCGATGTGGCGGCGGTACGGGTAGAGCACCTGCCCGCCGCCAGGGAGCTCGACGCCGGTCTGTGCGACACCGACCCGGTACGCGAGCTGCTCGGGCGTGCCGAACTCCGCTCCCAGGCCGGCCACAAAGGCCGGCTTCTCGGCCGCGAGGGCGGCGATCACAGCGCTGTCCGTACGGGGGTCGGGCGCGGCGAGCTCGTGCACCACGCCGCCGGCCGCCTGCACAGTCGCGCTCGCCGCTGCGGTCTCGGTGCCGGTGAGCGTGAGCGCGGCGAACGGGGCCGGCGTCTCGGCCGCGGTGATCTCGGGCAGCGCATCCGCGGGAAGGTCGCCGACCGCCGCCGCGCCGTCCGGGGCGGTGACGACGGTGATCCCGTCGGGGAGCGCTTCGGCGAACGTGGTGGCGCCGGCCCCCACCGCGACGACCACGGACGCCTCGAGCCGGGTCAGCTCGTCGGTCGTCGCGCTGCCGTCATCGGCAGGTGCGGACGGTGCGGGAGAGCCAGTCGCGGGCGGCGTCGGAGCGCTGGGAGACGCCGTGCCGTCGGACGCTGGCGCCGCCGATGGGGTGGGGAGAAGCGGGACGCCGAGCTCGACCGCGATGGCGGCCGCACCGGTGGGGTCGTCGCCGCCGGCGACCAGGACCACCACGGGCGACTGCCCGAAGAACGTCTGGCTCGCCTCGATCGCGAGCGCGTCGGCGGTCGGGCCACCGAGCACGGCGGTCGGGCCGGCCGGCAGCGTGATCGACGCCGGTTCGAGCAGCACCGGCTCGCCGCTGGGTCCGGTGCCGCCAGCGTCGACCGGAGGATCGTCAGCGCCGTCGCTCGTGCACCCGGCCAGGGCGATCGAGGCGGCCAGAGCAAGGCCGACCGGGGTGCGCAGCTTCATGGATGGACCATGGTAGGTCAACACGCGGGGCTCCGCCGTCTTGAGGACACCCGAACGCCACCCGCGCCCTCAGATCCAGACGGCCGGGTCGACGGCCTCGTCGAGCTCCGCCGGACGAGGAGCCACGATGCGGCCGGGGATGCCGACGACGACCGCACCTGGCGGGACGTCTCGTACGACGACCGCGTTCGCCCCGATCTGCGCTCCGGCGCCGACCCGGACCGGGCCGAGCACGCGGGCTCCCGCGCCGAACGTGACGCCGTCCTCGACCGTCGGGTGGCGCTTGCCGCGGGCGGTGCTCCGGCCGCCGAGGGTGACCTGGTGGTAGAGCATCACGTCGTCCCCGACCTCCGCGGTCTCCCCGATGACGACGCCCATGCCGTGGTCGACGAAGAAGCGCCGGCCGATCACCGCGCCGGGGTGGATCTCGATGCCGGTGAGCATCCGTGCGAGATGTGACAGCACTCGGGCGGCGAGCTTGCCGCCGGGCTGCTGCCACCAGCGGTGGGCGACCCGGTGGATCCAGATGGCATGCAGGCCCGGGTAGGCGAGCAGGAGCTCGGCAGCGGTCCGCGCAGCTGGATCACGTCTGCGCGCCGTGGCGAGGTCTTCCCGCAGCCGATCCCGCCAGCCCGCCGCCTGGTGCACCGGCACGCTCAGTCCATGAGATCGCTGTAGAGGATGCTCGACAGGTACCGCTCGCCGAACGACGGGATGATCACCACGATCAGCTTGCCGGCAGCTTCAGGTCGAGCTGCGACCTGCGCGGTGGCTGCGAGCACGGCGCCGGACGAGATGCCGACCAGCAGTCCCTCCTCGCGGGCGGCCCGGCGGGCCCACTCCACCGACGTCTCCGCGTCGATGTCGATCACCTCGTCGTAGATCGTGGTGTCGAGGATCTCGGGTACGAAGTTCGCGCCGATGCCCTGGATCTTGTGCGGGCCGGGCGCGCCGCCGTTCAGGATCGGGGACTCGGCGGGCTCGACCGCGATGATCTTGAGGTCTGGGCGGCGCGGACGAAGCGCCTGGCCGACACCGGTGATCGTCCCGCCCGTACCGATCCCGGAGATGAAGTAGTCGATCGTGCCGTCGGTGTCGTCCCAGATCTCCTCGGCGGTGGTGCGCCGGTGGATCTCGGGGTTTGCCGGGTTCGCGAACTGCCGGACCTGCACGGCTCCGGACTGAGCGCCGATCTCCTCGGCCTTGGCGACTGCGCCCTTCATCCCCTCGCTGCCCGGCGTGAGGATCAGCTCAGCCCCGTACGCGCGGAGCAGAGCCCGGCGCTCCTTGCTCATCGTCTCGGGCATCGTCAGCACGACCTTGTAGCCGCGCGCAGCACCGACCATCGCGAGGGCGATGCCGGTGTTGCCGCTGGTCGCCTCGACGATCGTGCCGCCGGGCGAGAGCTCGCCGGAATTCTCCGCGGCGTCGATCATGGAGGCACCGATGCGGTCCTTGACGCTGCTTGCCGGGTTGTAGAACTCGAGCTTGGCCGCCACCGTCGCCTCGCTCTGGATGAGCCGGTTCAGCCGGACCAGCGGCGTGTTGCCGATCAGCTTGGTCACGTCGTCGTAGATGCGCATGCGCGGCCCCCTCGAGGTCGGTGCGATGGCTGACCCCTGGTGGCCACCCGTGACTGCGGCAACACCGCGGGTACGGCCATCCTTCCCGCTCCGGCAGATGTCGCCGAACTGGGCCCGGCCGGATCCTCCGGCAGGCCTCAGGCCGGCGGGAAGTTCCCGGCGCGCGGGAGCAGCGCAGGCACCTCGTGACCGAGCTGCACGGCGAGGAAGGCCGAGGTGGGCATGAGCCTCTCGAGGTCGATCCCGGACTCGAGACCCATGCGATCGAGGAGGTAGACGAGGTCGTCGGTCGCGATGTTGCCGGTGGCGTTCGGCGCGAACGGGCACCCGCCGATGCCGCCGGCGCTGGCGTCGAGCACGGTCACGCCGTCGAGCAGCGCGGCGTAGGCGTTGGCGATGCCGGTGCCCCGCGTGTTGTGGAAGTGGTAGCGCAGCACGGGTGTCGTCCCGATCTCGGTGCGCATCCGAGTGGTGAACGTCCGGACCTGGTTCGGCGTCCCGACGCCGATGGTGTCGGCGAGGCACAGCTCGTCCGGCCCCAGCGCAGCCCCGCGCTCCGCGTACGCGAGGACCCGGTCCGGGCTGATCTCCCCCTCGAACGGGCAGCCGAAGCTGGTCGCCAGCGTGAGCGTGGTGAACAGTCCCTCGGCGCGGGCGGCGGCCACGACGTCCCCGGCGGCGTCCATCGCCTCGTCGCTGGAGACGTTCTGGTTGCGCCGGCTGAACGTGTCGCTCACCCCGACCACGACGTTCACCTCGTCGATGCCGGTGCCGAGCGCGCGCTCGAGCCCGCGGCGGTTGAGGATCAGCCCCGCGTACGAGACACCGTCCACCCGCGGCACCCCCGCCATGACCTCCTCGGCGTCGGCCATCGCCGGGACGAGCTTCGGGTGCGCGAACGAGACTGCCTCGATCCGGCTCGTGCCGGCGTCGACGAGCCGCTGGACGAGCGAGACCTTGGCGTCGGTCGGCAGGACGACCGACTCGTTCTGCAGGCCGTCCCGCGGGCTGACCTCGACCACGGTGATGTCCACAACGGCCCTTCCCTCGCAGTGCCGAGCGCCGACGGGTCCCATTGTGCGCGACCGCCGGGTCCAGCATGCTGGCCGGGTCGAGCTCAGGGAGACATCGTGGACGTCGTGCTCTGGATCGCCCAGGGGCTCCTCGCCGCCGCGTTCCTCGCAGCTGGCACCTCGAAGCTGCTGCAGCCGCGGGAGCGGCCACGGCACTCCTCCGACTGGGCCCAGGAGTTCCCGCCGATCGTCATCAAGATCATCGGCGGGCTGGAGATCGTGGCTGCGCTGGGACTCGTCCTGCCCGCTGTGCTGGACCTGGTGACTGTCCTCACGCCGGCGGCAGCCACCGGCTTGGCTGGGCTCATGATCGGCGCGGGCGCCACGCACGCGCGTCGCGCCGAATGGCGCCCGCTCGGGCTCACTGTGGTGCTTCTCGCCCTCGCCGCCCTGGTGGCGTGGGGTCGTTTCGGCCCGTACGCGTTCTGACCGCCAGCTCGACCGGCCAGCCTCAGGCGCCCTGGCCCTGGTTCTGCATGAGCCCGCCGTCCATGACGTAGGTGGCGCCGGTGACGTAGTCGGCGTCGTCGCTGGCCAGGAACACCGCGAGCCGACCCATCTCGCTCGGCTCGGCCGCCCGTTTCCACGGGATGCTCTGCACCTGCTCCTCGCGGACCTTCGGGTCGTCGACGGCTTCCTGGTTGAACGGCGTGAGGACCATCCCGGGTGCGAGGTTGTTGACGTTGATCTTGTGCTCGGCCAGCTCGAGTGCGAGCGTCGTGGTCAGGTTCGCGATGGCGCCCTTGCTCACGTCGTAGTCCGCCGCCCCGGCCCGGGGGATCGTCTGGTGCACCGACGTCACGTTGATGATCTTTCCGCCTCCGCCGGCCTTGATCCTGAGCTGGATGAAACGCCGGCAGCAGAAGAACGTGCCATACACGTTGGTCCGGATCGCTTTGTCCCAGGTCTTCGTGTCGAGCTCGGCGACGTTCGTACCCGATGCGTCCATGCCCGCGTTGTTCATCAGGATGTCCACGGTCCCGAACGCATCCAGCGCCTGGTCGAACATCGACTCGACCGCGTGCTCGTCGCTGATGTCGGCCTGCACGACGACGGCCCGACGCCCGAACTCCTCGACCCTCGACTTGGTGGCCTCTGCACCGGCCCGGTCCTCGAAGTAGTGCACGACGATGTCGGCGCCCTCCTTCGCCATCTCGACGGCGGTGCCCTGCCCGATGCCCGAGTCCGAGCCGGTGATCATTGCGATCCGGCCGGCCAAGCGTCCCGGCTGGCTTGCTACGACGTCAGTCATGGTCTGTCCTCGGGGTCGTCGGAAGGTCCTTGCCGTACTCGTCCAGCCGCCAAGCAGCGTTGATCACGCCGATGTGGCTCAGCGCCTGGGGCGTGTTGCCGAGCTGGACGCCGGTCTGGAGGTCGAGCTGCTCGGCGAACAGGCCGAGATCGTTCGCGTACGGGACGACGTGGTCGAAGATCGTCCGGGCTCGGTCGATCTCGCCGGCCATGACCAGGCACTCGACGAGCCAGAAGCTGCACAGCACGAACGCGCCGGCGTCCTCGTCCCAGCGCTTGATCAACCCGTCGTTGCCGAGCCGCTCCTCGATCACGTCCATGGTCCGGCGCATGCGCTCGTCGGTCGCCGGGAGGAACCCGACCAGCGGCAGCACGAGGACCGAGGCATCGAGCTCTGCGGAGTCGAACGAGCCCGTGTACGCGCCGACCTCGTCGTTCCAGCCACGGTCGAGCACCGCCGCCCGGATCTCTTCCCGAGCCTCGGTCCAGCGCTCGACGTCGTCGTCGGTCGCCTCGAGGGCGTCGGCGAGCGCGATCGCGCGGTCGGTCGCCACCCAGCACATGACCTTCGACGAGAGGTAGTGCCGCTCGGTGTCGCGGGCTTCCCACATGCCGGCATCGGGCTCCGGCCAGCTGTCGACCGCCTTGTTCGCCAGCCCGACCAGGAGTGCGCGGGTCTGCGGACCGAGGTCGGAGATGGTGTCCTTCAGGAGGAAGGCCGCGTCGAGCACCTCACCGAGGACGTCGTGCTGGCGCTGCTGCCAGGCGGCGTTGCCGACCCGGACCGGGCGGCTGCCGGCGAACCCGTCGAGGTGCTCGAGCTCGTGCTCCACCAGCTGGCGCTCGCCCTCGATGCCGTACA
>JACCYY010000207.1 GCA_013696235.1 Sporichthyaceae bacterium
CAGCGGATGATCATGACTGGTCATGGAGGGCAACCAGCGGTCGGCGTCAGCACGGCGTCACCCTACGACCGGGCGCCGTTCGTCTGTTCAGCACCAATGCTCGAGAGGGCGTGCGGGTGGCGGCGGGCGTCCTCGGGTCTGGACGTAAGGTCGCCGCATGCAGGCGTTCGCGGTCCTCGTCGCGGTGACGCTGACGGTCGTCGCGGCCGGCCTGGCGGTCCGCACGGTCGTGTCGATGATCAGCCTGATCCGGCTGGGGCAGCCGGCCGTCGGGCGTACGGACCGGCCGGCGACCCGGACGGCGACCATGCTGCGGGAGACGTTCGGGCACAGCCGGATGCTGCAGTGGACGCTCGTCGGCGCCGCGCACTGGTTCGTGTTCGTCGGGTTCGGGTTCCTGTTCCTCACGCTCGCCACGGCGTACGGCCAGGTCTTCAGCCCGTCGTTCGCGCTGCCGCTGATCGGTCACTGGGCACCTTTCGAGTGGCTGACCGAGATCATCGCCTGGCTCATGCTCGTGTCGATCGGCGTGCTGATCGCCGTCCGGCAGCGCAACCACCCGGATCGGGTCGGGCGCCGGAGCCGGTTCTCGGGCTCGACCATGTGGCAGGCCTACTACGTCGAGTGGACGATCGTCGGCGTCGGGCTGTGCATCATCGGCCTGCGCGCGCTCGAGCACGCGCTGCAGCGGGCACAGGGCGAGGACCCGTCGTGGGTGCACTTCCCGCTCACCTGGTTCGTCGGCGCGGCGTTCGACGAGCTCGCCATACCGACGCTCGAGACCGCGATCGTCCTGCTCGCCTTGTTCAAGATCGTCATCTCCATGGCGTGGCTGATCACGATCGCGCTCAACCCCACGATGGGCGTCGCGTGGCACCGCTTCTCGGTGTTCTTCAACGTGTGGTTCAAGCGCAACGCGACCGGCGAGGTCGCGCTCGGGGCTCTCCTGCCCATGCACTCGCGCGGGAAGCCGGTCGACTTCGAGGACCCGGCCGAGGACGACGTGTTCGGCGTCGGCGTCGTCGAGAACTTCACCTGGAAGGGTCTGCTGGACTTCTCCACTTGCACCGAGTGCGGCCGTTGCCAGTCCCAGTGCCCGGCCTGGAACACCGGCAAGCCGCTCTCCCCCAAGCTTCTGATCATGAGCCTGCGCGACCACGCGGCCGCGAAGGCGCCGTACCTGCTCGCCGGCGGCGGGCTGGACGCCGAGGGCAACGAGCGGGCGACCGCCGAGCAGCTGGCGGGCGTACCAGAGAGCGCAATCGCCGAGGCCGCTCGCCCCCTGGTCGGAACCCTCGAGCAGAACGGGGTGATCGATCCGGAGGTGCTCTGGTCATGCACGACCTGCGGCGCCTGCGTCGAGCAGTGCCCGGTCGACATCGAGCACGTCGACCACATCCTCGACCTGCGCCGGTTCCAGGTGCTGATCGAGTCCTCGTTCCCGAGCGAGGCCAACAGCCTGCTCAAGAACCTGGAGAGCAAGCAGAACCCGTGGGGGATGCAGCCCGCCGCGCGGACGGCCTGGGTCGAGGAGGTCGACTTCCCGGTCCGGGTCTTCGGCATGGACGGCGAGGACACCATCCCCGCCGACGTCGAGTACCTGTTCTGGGTGGGCTGCGCCGGCGCCTTGGACGACCGGGCGAAGAAGACGACCAAGGCGTTCGCCGAGCTGCTGCACATCGCCGGCGTGCAGTTCATGGTGCTCGGCGAGGGCGAGGCGTGCTCGGGTGACCCGGCCCGTCGGCTCGGGAACGAGTTCGTGTACGCGATGCTGGCTCAGCAGAACGTCGAGACCCTGAACGAGGTCGGCGCGCGGACGATCGTGGCCACCTGCCCGCACTGCTTCAACACGCTGGCCAACGAGTACCCGCAGCTCGGTGGGCACTACGACGTGATCCACCACACCCAGCTGCTCGCTCGCCTGGTCGCTGAGGGCCGGCTGCTGCCGGTCACACCGGTGGACGAGCTCGTGACCTACCACGACCCGTGCTACCTCGGCCGGCACAACAAGATCTACACGCCTCCGCGCGAGGTGCTCGCGGGCGTCCCGCAGCTGCGGACGCAGGAAATGCATCGCTGCAAGGAACGCGGCTTCTGCTGTGGCGCGGGCGGCGCCCGCATGTGGATGGAGGAACGGATCGGCAAGCGGATCAACCACGATCGGGTCGACGAGGCACTCGCCCTCGAGCCGGACGTGATCTCCACGGCCTGCCCGTTCTGCCTGGTGATGCTGTCGGACTCCGTCGACCAGCGGAAGGCCGCCGGCGAGGTGGCCGAGTCCGTCGGCGTGGTCGACGTGAGCCAGCTCCTGCTGCGCTCGGTCCGTACGCCGGCGAAGGCGCCCTGAGCCCGCCGACCACCCCGTCGGCCGCCGCGAGACCTCCATGATCAACGACGGGGCGACGGTGGGCTGGGCGTACGTGGGGGGACGGCTCGCCACCGGCCTGCAGGACCTCACGTCGGACCTGGATGCGCTGGACTCGCGCGGGTTCTGGGTCGTGGTCGCGACGTTCGAGGGAGAGTTCACCTGTGCGCGGTTCGCCCACGTCCGGCTGGCACCACTTCCCATCGGTCGCTGGCGGGGTCCGGCCCGATCCGCCTGGTCCACATCCCTGTCGTACGACGGCTACGTCGCCGCGGTCGAGGCGGTCCGAGCCGAGATCGCGGCCGGCGAGGTCTACCAGGTCAACATCTGTCGCGTGCTCACCGCAGGGCTCCCCGAGCCGGCCGCGGCCGAACCCGCCGGTCTGGCCACGCTTCTCGCGATCGGCAACCCCGCTCCGTACGCGTCGGTGGTCGAGCTGCCCGGCATCTCGGTGGTGAGCGCCTCGCCCGAGCGCTTCCTGCGGCGGCGCGGGTCCGTGATCGAGTCGTCGCCGATCAAGGGGACCGGCCGGGTGCCGGGCGACCTGGGCGACAAGGACCACGACGAGAACGTCATGATCGTCGACCTGGTCCGCAACGACCTCGGGCGGGTGTGCGAGACGGGGACGGTAGCGGTGCCCGAGCTGTGCCGCGTAGAGGCGCACCCCGGCCTGGTCCACCTCGTCTCGACCGTGTCCGGCCGGCTGCGGACCGGGGTCGGTTGGGCCGCGATCTTCGCCGCGACGTTCCCGCCAGGATCGGTCAGCGGCGCGCCGAAGTCGAGCGCGCTGCGGAGCATCCGCGCTCTCGAACCGGGTCCACGTGGGCCGTACTGCGGCGCGGTCGGCTGGGTCGACGCCGATGCCACGACCGCTGACCTCGCGGTCGGGATCCGTACGTTCTGGTTCACCGACAGCGCCGGAGCCGGCGACGACCGCGGGCTGATCCTGCGGCTCGGGGTCGGCGCCGGCATCACCTGGGCGTCGGATCCCGCGCTCGAGTGGCAGGAGACCGAGCTCAAGGCCGCGACGCTCCTGTCGGTCGCGAGCGGGAGCACGCCGGGCTGACACACACGCTGACATCACTGTGAGGTTGACATGACGTCATTCATGACGTCATGATGACGTCATGGATCTCAGCCCGTTCATCGACCAGCTCCGGCGGGACCTCCTCGCGGCGGTGGACACCGGCACCGACGCGGTCCGCACCGCAGCGGGTCATCTGGCCGCCGCGCTCGACCCCGCGGCACGCATCGTCCTGCTCGACGCGCTCGTGTCGGCGGCCGACGAGCTGACCAGCGGGTCCGACGTGATCGTCGACGTCCGGTTGCGCGGCCGCGACGTCGTGCTGGCACTGCAGCACGCCGTGCCGGTCCCACCTGAGCCGCCGACCCCACCAGCTCCACCGTCACCGCCGAGCGAGGTCGAGGAGGGCACGGCGCGGGTCAGCCTCCGGCTGCCAGAGACGCTGAAGTCCCGCGCCGAGGAGGCGGCGGCGATCGACGGCATCTCGCTCAACACCTGGCTCGTGCGCGCGGCCGCTCTGGTCCTCGACGGGTCGGCCCGATCGCCCTCGACACCACGACGACGCGGGAACCGGCTCAGCGGCTGGGCCGCCTCCTAGCCCCGCTCCCCGCCGGCACCCGCCGGCTGCACCGACCGCCCCACCACCACCGCCACGTCGCGGATCCGCACGCCCAGATCGAGAGAAGGAGACCTCACCATGCCGACGTTCCAGACCCCCGAACCGGTCACCCTGATCGTCGAGCTCGCCTCCGGCGCGCTCCTCGTCACCGCCGACGCGATCGCCACCACCGAAATCGAGCTGCGCCCCGCCCGCCCCGGCGACGGCGACGCCCAGGACCTGATCGACCAGGCTCGCATCGACCACCACGGCGAGCGAGTCACCGTCCACCTGCCGGAGGGCCGGCGCGCCCATCTGCGTCACTCACCCGACGTCGTCATCGACGTCCGGGTGCCGATCGGGTCCCACCTGGTCGCCAAGACGAAGTCCGCGGACGTGACCGCCGAGGGTGAGCTCGGCGACACCCGGGTCGCGACCGGCTCCGGCGACGTCCGGCTCGCCGACGTGGACGGGTCGCTCGTGGTCGAGTCCGGCAGCGGCGACGTCCGGGCCGCCACGATCGCGGGTGACGCGAGCATCAAGACCGCGAGCGGCGACGTGGTGATCGGGACCTGCTGCAGCGACATCAAGATCCACACCGCCTCCGGTGGCATCGCCGTCGACCTCGCCGAGGCCGACATCGACGCGCGGACCGCATCCGGTGACATCGTCGTGCACCAGTCCGACGGGTCGGTGAGCACGCGCACCGCCTCTGGCGACCTGACGCTGCAACGCGTCCGCGGCGACAGCGTGTCAGCGGTGGCCGCATCCGGCGACGTCGAGGTCGGAGTCGAGCGCGGAGTCGCCGTCTGGCTCGACGTCGCGTCGGTCTCGGGCACGGTCACGTCCGACCTCGAGCCGACCGACCACCAGACGCCCGACCGACCAGTCCTGCAGCTCCGGGCTCACACGACCAGCGGCGACGTCACGGTCCGTCCGGTCTGACCACCTGCGCCTGCCCGGCCCCGAACGACCCTGAGCCCGACTCATGATCAACAGCAGCCCGAACCCGAGGAGAATCCCATGCACTACCTGACCATCGACCTCGTCCAGGACCACCAGAACACGTTGCTCGCCGAGGCCAGCCGCACCCGTCGCGGTGACCGCCTCGCCCGCGTGGAGCGGCTACGCCACCGAGCCGAGCAGGCCGTGCGCCGAGCGCAGCGGGCGTACGCCCAGCTCAGCTGATTCGACGACCGGCGCTTGATCAACGGCTGACGTTCGCTCCGCCACCGCGGCGAACGTCAGCCGTTGACGTCCGTACGGTGGAAGTTCTGGAACGACCGGGACGCGGTCGGCCCGCGCTGCCCCTGGTAGCGCGAGCCGTAGACCCCGGATCCGTACGGGTGCTCCGCCGGCGACGAGAGCCGGAAGAAGCAGAGCTGCCCGATCCTCATGCCCGGCCACAGCTTGATCGGCAGGGTCGCCACGTTCGACAGCTCCAGCGTGACGTGGCCGGAGAAACCCGGGTCGATGAACCCGGCCGTCGCGTGCGTGAGCAGCCCGAGCCGACCGAGCGAGGACTTGCCCTCCACCCTGGCCGCGACGTCGTCCGGCAGCGTGACGACCTCGTACGTCGACCCGAGCGCGAACTCGCCCGGATGCAGGATGAACGGCTCGTCCGGACTGGTCTCGAGCAGCCGGGTCAGGTCGGGCTGCTCCTCGGACGGGTCGATGTGCGGGTAGCGATGGTTCTCGAACGTGCGGAAGTAGCGATCGAGCCTGACGTCGACGCTCGACGGTTGCACCAGACCCGCGTCGTAGGGCTCCAGGCTGACCCGACCCGCCTCGATCTCGCGGCGGATGTCGCCGTCCGACAGCAGCATGGGGCCGACCCTACTGACGCACGGTGGCCCGCAACGCCATGCATCTGCCGGGGTGCGAACCGGCCGGTGCCTGGATCTGCGTACCTCGGGCGATCACGTCCGAGGAGTACAGATCGAAATCCAGGCACCGGCCGGAGAACGCATCCCGGCTGACTACGAGCCCGGCGCGGCGACCGCGGCTGCTGCGTCGACGATGCCGTAGCCGAAGACCGGGGTGAACACGCCACGCACCTCGGTCCCGGGCTGCCGCGAGGTGTCCACGAGCGTGCGGTAGATGTTGTCCAGCGAGCGGCCCTGTGCAGCGAGCAGGGCGGCGACACCGGATACGTGCGGTGCGGCCATCGAGGTGCCGGCGTACTCGTCGTAGGCATCGCCGTATCCGCAGACGGCAGAGCGGCCCGTTCCGGCTGGCACCGTGGAGACCACGTCCTCGCCGCAGACCGGCAGCAGCGAGCCGCCGGGAGCGGACACGGTCAGCAGCTCGGGATCGACCCCACCGCTGCTGTAGGCGGCGCGGGCCTCGCGCTTGTCCGTCGCCACCACGCACATCGCCCCGAAGTCGTAGGCAGGCGTGTTGCACAGCGGCACCGCATCGTTGCCCGCGGCGGCGATGACAGCCACGCCCTTGGAGTTCGCGTATCGGATCGCGTCCTGGACCTCGACGATCACGCCTCCGTGCACGAGAAGCTGAACGCCCTGCACCGCACCAAGGCTGAGGTTGATCACGTCAGCGCCGTTGTCCGCAGCCCACCGGATGCCGTTGGCGATGTCGGTGAACGAGCCGCTGCCCTCCTCGAGCACCTTCACCGGCATGATCTTCGCGCCGCGCGCCACGCCAGCGATGCCGATCCCGTTATCGGTTGCTGCGGCCGCGATCCCGGCCACATGGGTCCCGTGCTCGTCGCCGTCCGGCTCACCGTCCGGCCCTTTCCAGTCGCCGTTGCCGCACGACGGGTTGCAATCGACGAACGTCGCGCCGCGGACCAGCTTGCGCCGCAGGTCCGGATGCGTGAGATCCACGCCGGAGTCGACGATGGCGATGACTGCACCGCGACCGGTCGAGGTCTCCCAAGCCTGCTCCGCCCGAACCTGTTGCGGTCCCCACTGCCGCGCATAGAGCGGATCGTTCGGGGCTGCCGCCTGGGCGGTACCGACCATGAGTGTGGTCGATGCGAGGGTCGCAGCTGCGACGGTGAGCATTCGGCCAAGACGCATTATCTGTACTCCTGAGGATAGGGCGGGTTGCCGCCTGGACAGGTTTCCCGGCGCAGCCGGGCATTGGCCACCGTAGCTGATCGGTCGCCCCCCGGCGCCGGCACCGCGTGGCGCATCAATGCCGATCCCGCCTCGACGCGCTCTCCAAACTACCGGGCGCAATCCTTCTTCAACGGAGCATGGTGCCTGGATGAATCCTGCGGAACAGGACAAACTTCGCACCGCACCACGGAGGAAGTGTGCGTCAGGCGACTCGACCTAGGCATGCCGAGATGGATTGGTGGCGCCTAGGTACCTCACCTGCCCGAGAGATAGGTCATCAGTGCCGATGCCTGTTGCTGCTGACGAGCCGAGGATGGAGCCATCACCAAGGACCCGAGGAGATGGCCATGATGATCTACCCAGAGCTCCTGCTCACGCTGGCATACGACCGGCAGCACGAGCTGATCGCCGAGGCTGACCGCGCCCGCATCCTGAAGTCAGCGCGCCGGTCGGTCCACACCCGCAAGATCAACCGTACGAGCATCCCGGCGCGGACCGTTCCGAGCCCGGCCGCCCCCGCCACCCCGGCCGCCCCCGCCACTCCCGCCACCCCGGCCACAGCGGCCACCCCGGTGATCCGGGCCGCAGCAGTGGTCGGGCCGCGTCGCCACGGCGGCGGTAGCGTGACGCCGTGCGTACCACGCGCGGCGGCGCCAGCCGGGCGATGATCGGACGCGGGCGCGAGCTGCGGCAGCTCAAGCGGCTCGCCGCGACGCAGCGCCCGCAGGTCGCGATCGTCGCCGGTGAGCCCGGCATCGGCAAGACCCGTCTCATCCTCGAGCTGCTCGCCTCGCTGCCCGACGAAGTCCTGACTCTCGTCGGGCGGGCCGAGCCCGGATCGCTCGCCCGCCCGTACGAGGTGCTGCTCGACGCGATCGAGCCGCGATCCGACGTCGACGGTGCGGCGCTGACCGCGCTCGGTGACCCGACGCGCAGCCCGGTCGAGCGCCTCCACACCGCGCTGCAGATCGTCAACCAGCTCGTCGGCGACCGACCCGCGGTGATCGTCTTCGAGGATCTGCACTGGGCCGACTCCGAGAGCGCTGCCCTCTTCGAGCGGATCGCCGACCAGCCGGGCGCCCGGCTGATCATCGGGACGTACCGCCCGGACGAGGTCACGAGCCGTCATCCGGTCGCAGCCGTGCTCGGCCGGCTCGAGCGGCGCCACGGCCTCACCCGGGTGGTGCTGGAGCGCTTCGCCGAGGCCGACACTGCGGCGATGCTGGCCGCGATCACCGGCCGACCGGCGCCCTACCGCTCCGTCGCAGCGCTGCACCAGCGCACCGGTGGCAACCCCTTCTTCCTCGAGGAGCTCGTGCGCGGCTACGACGGCGACGACCTGGACGCCCTGCTCGAGCTCCCGCTCCCGTGGAGCGTCGCCGAGGTGCTCCGGCGTCAGCTCGACGGGCTCGACCCACAAAGCCAGCAGATCATCGAGGCGGCGGCCGTGCTCGGGCACCGCGTGCCGTTCGACCTGCTCGCCGCGGTCACCGGGGCGAGCGAGACTGCGCTGATCACCGCGCTCCGCGACCTGGTCGCCCGGGGCGGTCTGGTCGAGTCCGGCGACGACGAGTTCACGTTCCGCCACGCCCTGGTCCGCGAGGCGGTTGCCGGCCAGCTGCTCGGCCGCCAGCGTCGTCGCCTCCACGAGGCGGCGCTCGACGCGCTCCTGGCCGCCGGCAGCGCCGACCCGGCGATGGTCGCGCACCACGCGCAGCGAGCCGGACGGTATGACGACATGGTCGCCGCAGCCCGTACGGGCACGACGCTCTACCTCTCGATCGGCTCGCCGTACCAGGCGTTGCAGCTGGCCGAGATGGCGCTGACCGAGGCGGTGGACGACGTGTCGCTCCTGGCCGGCGCCGCCAGGGCGGCCTGGCTGGCCGGGCTGGTCGAGGACGCGGTCGGCTACGCCCGTCGGTGGCGCGACGGCGCCGGCGAGGCAGCCGAGCGAGCGCACGCCCTCTACCTGCTGATCCGGCTGGCGTACGACAACGAGCAGGTCGACGAGATGAGCGCGGTCACCGCCGAGGTCGA
>JACCYY010000210.1 GCA_013696235.1 Sporichthyaceae bacterium
CGGTGCAGGTCGAGGCAGAGCAGGCAGCCGGTCGAGCCCGGCACCACGAGCGGGCCGACGACTCCGGTCGTCTCGCGGACGTAGGCGAGCAGGTGCGGCGACGACCGGCGGGACCAGGTGGCCACCAGCACGGCGTCGGGTCCGTCAGCGGGGGCCAGGACGACGAGCCCTGGCCGCGCGGGCGCGGCACCGCGAACCACCCGGGTCGATGCAGCCACGGATCGAACCCGTTCCCGGGTCGCGAGCTCCCGGCTGCCGCCGGTCTCGAGGTGGACGAGGCCGGCCGGACCCTGGTCGGTGACCGCCGCCGGGACGGGGTCGGCCACCGAGACGCGGCCAACACCCGCCGCGCCGAGCAGCGTGGCGATGGCGCTGCCGACGCGGCCCGCGCCGCGTACGTCGACCCAGGCACCGCGGCGTCGGCGGAGCGCGGTCCGGGCCGCTGCGTCCGTGCCGTGCTGCAAGACCAGCGACGCGAGGTCGGGAGCGAGCCGCACGCGGTCGGCGTGGCTGAGGCCGGGCAACGCGATCGCGCGGCCGGCGTCGACCAGCAGGCCACGCTCGGCGAGCAGCGCCAGGAGATCGTCGACGTCTGCCGGGCCCAGCCCCACCCGCGCAGCCAGCCCGTCGAGCCCCGCGCGGTCGAGGCTCCCGTCGAGCGCGCCGAGCAGCGCATGATGACCTGGGGCGAGACCGACGAGCACGACGGCGTGGGGCGGGTCGACGCCGAGCTGCGCGGACGTCGCGCCCCGGCGCAGCCGCACGAGGCCCGGGAGCAGGGCCGGCCGGCGCAGTCCCGGGCAGCTGCCCGAACCCGGGGGCGTAGGCAGCGGGGCAGCGGATGGCGGCACCGATCGAGCGTGCCAGAGGCGGGGCCGTGGAGCGCGGCGCCGTCCACAGCCGCGCCCCCGCCGTAGGTCAGGCCTTGCCGAGGATGCGGTTCATCTTGGTGCCGCAGACCGGGCAGATGCCCTTCGCCATGCGCCGGCCGTTGGTCTCGACGACCTCGCCGGTGAACTCCCGCTTCTCCTTGCACTTGACGCAGTACGCGTCGCCCTCGTAGGTCTCGGCCATGATCTCTCCCGTTCGCTACGCGGGGGCATCAACACCCCCGATTCCGCCGGTCACCATACGGGAGCGGTGGCACTGCGTGTGCGTACGGGTCCTTCGGTCCCTCGAGTCACGCCATCAAGCCGGGCTGTAGGCGACAAGTGCGACACCTGGCGTGTCCGTCCGGCCGCGCGCGTAGCGTGCCGAATGTGGACGTCGTCGGGAACCAGCGGTCGCTGCACCCGGCCGGACCGGATGACGGTATCGATGGACGACCCACCGTCGATCCGGCGACGGTCGAGGTGAGGCGCAGCCACCGCCGCCGGCGCACCGTCTCGGCGTATCGCGACGGCGACCGCACCATCGTCATGATCCCGGCCCGGATGTCGCGGGGCGAGGAGCGCGAGTGGGTCGGGGTCATGCTCCGCCGGCTCGAGGCGCAGGACCGTCGTCGCCGGCCGAGCGACGCCGCGCTCAGGTCCAGGGCTCGCCGGCTCTCCGCCGACCACCTCGGCGGGCAGGCGCGGCCGTCGTCGGTGCGCTGGGTCACGAACCAGTCGTCCCGCTGGGGGTCCTGCACGCCCGGCGACGCGACCATCCGGCTCTCCGACCGACTGCAGGGGATGCCCAGCTGGGTGATCGACTACGTCCTGGTGCACGAGCTCACCCACCTCGTGGAAGCGACCCACTCGGCGCGCTTCTGGTCCCTGGTCGACGCCTATCCGCGAGCGGAGCGGGCGCGCGGCTACCTCGAGGGCATCGCGGCGGCAGCGGCCGTCGACGGACACGTGCCGTTCGAGGCCGTCGAGGCTGCCGGCCCGACGGCACCGACCGACAGCTGCCTCGGCCCGGACGACTGGGACCGGCCGAGCCCTGCGTCGGACGGCACCGTCGGGCCCTCGGGCCGGCGGTGACCCGGCGCGCAGGCGTCGTCCTCGCCGTTGCCGTCGCGCCCGGCCTTCAGGTTGGTCCGCCGGACCCGGCCGCGCTGCGGCTCGCGTTCTGCGAGGACGTGTACGAGCTCCTGGCGGGGCTCGAGCTGCTCGACGCCGGTGCTGCCGTCCGAGACGACCAGGACCGTGCGGCCGTGGTCTCGGTGACCTGGCCTGGCGCTCCGGTCGTCGACCTGCCCCACCGCGGTCACGCCGGGCCGGCCGATCCGGTCGGGAACGATCTTCTCGCCGCGCTGGGCGGGCTGGACCGGCTCGGGTACGAGCAGGCGGTCGTCGTGAGCCTCGACGCACCGGACCTGCCCGGTCTGCTCGTGGGCAAGCTGTTCCGTGCCCTGGGCGGTGCCGACGTGGCGGTGTGCCCGGCCGAGGGCGGCGGGCTGGTGGCCCTCGCGGCGCGGTTGCCCCTCGCGCCCTGGGTGGCCGCGACCGGCGTGGACCTCGACACGTCCGACGCGGTGACCGCGCTGCGAGCCGCTGCGCCCAGCCGGGCGGCGACGGGCGTCGGTCCGGGGTGGCACCGGGTCCGGACGCCCGCTGAGCTGGCGGGTCTCGACCCCGGCCTCGAGGGCTGGGCAGCGACGCGGGCGCTGCGCTCGACCGGCTGACGCCGGCACGCACCGCTCAGGACGTACGGAGGCCGAGGCGCGTGCGCCCGGCCGCGACCATCCGCACGATGCTGGGCTCGATGTCGGTGGGCAGGTCGTCCCAGCCGAACCACCGCGCATCGAGGGACTCCACGCTCGCGACCGGTCGACCCCCGGGCGGTGCGAGCAGCAGGTGGCGGACGTCGAGGTGGTGCTCGACGACGCCGGGCGCGCACGGTGCGGGGTGCCGATCCAGGTCGATGACGCCCGGCTGGAGGTCGAGACCGCGGAGTCCGGTTTCCTCGGTCGCCTCGCGCAGCGCGGCCGCGGCGAGGCTGGCGTCACCGACCTCGCAGTGCCCGCCTGGCTGCAGCCAGCGCTTGACCTTGGCGTGCAGGACGAGCAGTACTGCGCACCGATCGGGGTCGAGCACGACTGCGCTGGCCGTGAGGTGGGCCGGCACGCACGACCGCCAGAGGCCGTCGTCCCGCGCCGCGAGGAGCGCGAGGAAGTCCGTACGGAGTCCGGCCTGGTGCGGGTCCGGTGGGTCGTACGAGGAGAGCGCACCTGTGGCGTCCGCGTGCAGGCTCACGACCCGCGCTCGGTCGGGTCGCTCGAGGTCGGTCCGTCGTCGGACCCGTCGTCGCTGCCGTCGGACGGCGCGTCGGTCAGCGTCGAGAGGTCCATGTCGTCGGCGCCGTTGCCACGCGCGACGAACCCCATCGGGTCGTCGAGGTCGTCGCTGGACGGCACCAGGTCCGGGTGCGCCCAGACCGCGTCGCGTCCGGCCGCGCCGCGCTGGGCGCGAACGGCAGCCCAGAGCGTCGCGGCGTCGCGCAGGCGACGAGGGCGGAGCTCGAGACCCACGAGCGTCGCGAACGTCTGCTCCGCCGGCCCCCCTGCGGCCCGCCGCCGCCGGACCGCCTCGCGCAGCGCGACCGCGGTCGGCAGCCGATCCGCCGTGGCGTCGGTCACGACGTCGTCGACCCAGCCCTCGACCAGGGCGAGCAGGGTCTCGATGCGGTTCAGCGAGACCTGCTGCGCCGGGGTCACCTCCGGCTGGAACAGGCCGCTGGAGAACACCTCCTGCAGCGCCTCCGGCCGGCTCGGGTCCAGGTCGCGGACGGCCTCCTCGATCCTGGACGTGTCGATCGCGATGCCGCGCCCGTACTCCTCGACGCTCTCGAGCAGCCGCGGTCGAAGCCACGGCACGTGCGCGAACAGCCGCCCGTACGCGGCCTCGCGCAGCGCCAGGTAGAGCCGGACGTCCTCGACGGCGACGCCGAGACCCTCGCCGAAGGCAGCCACGTTGGCCGGGAGCAGCGCGACCTGGGTGGACTCGGCCAGCGGGAGGCCGATGTCGGTGGAGCCGACCACCTCACCGGCGAGGCTGCCCAGCGCCTGCCCGACCTGCGCGCCAAACATCGCCCCACCGACCTGGCGCATCATGCCGAGCATCGGTCCGGAGAGGCTCCTGGCCTCCTCGGGCATCGCACCGGACATGGCGTCGACGACGTGCGTGGCGACCGGGTCGACGAGCCGCTGCCACACCGGCACCGTCGCCTCGAACCACTCAGCCCGGCTCCACGCGGTCGACGAGGCGCTCGCCGCGGGCAGGCTGGTGGCGGTGTCGAGCCAGTGGTCGGCCAGCCGTACGGCGTCGGCGACCGCGCGATGGTCGGCATCACCGACCGAACGGTCGCCCATCTCGCTGATCGTCTGCCGGGCCACCTCGCGGGCCAGGTCCCAGTTGACCGGTCCGCCCTGCCAGGACAGCAGCCGGCCGATGCGCTCGAACGCGGCGCCGAGGTTGCTCGGGTCCACACCGGCCCCGAAGATGGCAGCGACCGGGTCGGTCCGCGGGTCCGGACGGTCGGGCGTCGGCTCGCCGCCCGGCGTGTCGCTGGGGTCGGCAGGTTCGTCGGTCATGATGGTCACCGTAAACGACCTGGACAGGAGCACCTCGGCGATGGGTGACGACCTGCCCGACGACAGCCCGGTCCGCCTCGCGGCGATCCGTGACATGCCGCTCTCGGTCGACGAAGTCCTTGCCGCCGTCGCGCACCCGGCGGCTGGTGGGATCGCGATCTTCGCCGGCACCGTCCGCGACCACGACGGCGGGCGCGACGTCGCCGGTCTCGGCTACAGCGCGCACGCGTCGGCCGAGGAACACCTGGTCGCGGTGACCGACCGGGTGGCTCGGGCGCACGGCGCGCTCGCCGCCGCCGCGACCCATCGCGTAGGCCAGCTCGCGGTCGGCGACCTCGCTGTGGTCGTGGCGGTGGCCGCCGAGCACCGCGCAGAAGCGCTCACCGCGTGCCGGCACCTGATCGACGAGCTCAAGGCCACTGTGCCCATCTGGAAGCACCAGGCGTTCAGCGACGGCTCCGACGAGTGGGTCGGGTCCCCATGATCACGACCGGGACTCCGTACGCTGGCCGACGTGGGTGTGCTGGTCTGGTGGGTGCTGCCGGTCCTGACCACCGTCCTGGCGATCGGCTGGGCGACCTGGGTTCGGCGCGCACCCCGGCGCGCAGGCGACGAGGAGACGGTCGAGGCGTACGCGCGCTTCCGCGCGGCGCTGACCCGCTCGAGCACCGGGAACACCGCGCCGCCGCCCGACGTCTGACTCCCTGCGGCCCGAGTTGCACCGGAGCTCCGGTGTGACTGCAGGCGTGACCAGCACGGACCGCACCGACCACACCGATGAGACCCGACGGCCAGGCGGAGGCAGCTCGATGACGCGGCGGACGGCCACGATCTCCGTGTGCGCGGCCTTGCTGCTCGGGCTCCTCGCGCTTGCGGCGGTCCTCCCTGTCCCGTACGTCGTGCTGAGCCCCGGGCCGACCGAGAACACGATCGGCGCGTACGACGGGGTCGAGGTGATCGTGATCGAGGGTCGCGAGACGTTCCCGACCGAGGGCAACCTCAACCTGACCACGGTCTCGGTGACGACCCAGGACCGCGAGATGAACCTGATCGAGGCGCTGGCCGCCTGGATCGACCCGAAGTCCGCTGTCGTGCCGCGCGGGGACATCTACGACGACGACGAGACGCTCGAGGAGGTGCGCGCCCGCAACGCCGAGCAGATGGTCACCTCGCAGCAGAGCGCGATCGCCGCGGCGCTGCGCGAGCTCGACATCCCGATCGCCGAGCGGGTCCTCGTGGACTCGATCGTCGAGGACGCTCCGGCGCTGGACCGGCTGGCGGCCGGCGACGTGATCCTGGCCGTGGACGGCGAGGAGGTGGCGACGCGCGAGGACGTCGTGCGCCTGGTCACCGCGCACGAACCTGGCGAGTCCGTCTCGTTCACCGTCGACCGGTCCGAGGAACAGCTCGACATCGAGGTCGAGGCCGTCGAGTCGACCGACGAGCCGTTGCGCGCAGTGGTCGGCATCGGGGTCGAGATGGGTTTCGACTTCCCGTTCGAGGTCGAGGTCACGCTGGCGGAGCAGATCGGCGGACCGAGCGCGGGCCTCATGTTCGCCCTCGGCATCGTGGACAAGCTGACCCCCGGCGCGCTCAACGGCGGCGCGTTCGTCGCCGGCACCGGCACGGTCGAGCCGGACGGGACGGTCGGCCCGATCGGTGGCATCCAGCAGAAGATCGTCGGCGCGAAGGACGCTGGAGCGACGACGTTCCTCGTACCGGCTCCGAACTGCGCCGCGGCGGTCGCGGCAGACGTGTCGGGCATCCAGCTGGTCCGGGTGGCGGCGCTGTCCGACGCGGTGGACTCCCTCGCGTCGCTCGCCGCCGGGAACGCGGCCCTCCCTGCCTGCTGATCGGTTCAGCGCAGGGTGCGGCCCAGCGCGTCGGTGAGGGCAGGGGCCAGATCGGGACCGGTGACGACGTCCTCGTCCGCGTCGTGGCCGCGCCACCGAAGTGCCGCTGCACGGGAGCCGGTACGCAGGACGCCCACGACGATCCGGGCCTCCTGCCGCCTCGGGTGCCGGGCCGCCCAGGCGGCGGCGTCGGCCTCCGGTGCCTCGTCCTCGACGTCGTCGGGCACCGCGACGGTCTCCAGCACCAGCACCGCGCCGACCACCGGGTCGGGCCAGTCGATGCCGGCCAGCATGGCGGCGACCGGGCCGTCCAGCACGAGGTCCTCCTGCGCCACCGGCGTCAGCACACCGGCGGTCGCAGCGTCGAGCGCCAGCCGGCCGGCGACGTCGGGCTCGTCCCGGACCAGCTCGGTCGTGCGGACGAGGGCGTAGAGCGCTGGGGGGCGGTCCCACCCGGCCGCCGACGCGTGCCGCTCGACCTCCCGGACGGCGGAGGCCAACGCCGGCCCGAGAGACGCATCCGTCGCGTGGTCCACCGGCCAATCCTCGCGCAGGCCCGGAACTCGCCAGCGGGGACCGGTGCACCGGTCCCGGGCAGGTAGGTTCGATGCACCGTACGGTCTGCACCGCGACGTCAGCTGACCCCGGCGGCGCAGACCCACGACCCAAGGAGCCTGGTGGCCTTTCCGTTCCCGGACTCGGGTGAGCGCCCGCCCCGAAGGCCCCCATCCCCACCTTCCGCGCCGTCGCGCTCCCGTCGGGTGCTCGTCCCGACGGTGCTGGTGCTCGGTGCGATCGTCATCGTGTTCGGGATGTTCGCGGACTTCCTCACCGAGCTGCTGTGGTTCCGGTCGGTGGGTGCGGAGTCCGTCTTCACCACCCGCCTGGTCACGCAGATCGTCCTGTTCGTGGTCGCCGGTCTGCTCGTCGGCGCGATCGTCGCGGCGAACGCCCTGCTCGCGTACCGGCTGCGGCCCGCCTACCGCATCGCGACGGAGGAGCAGCAGAGCCTGGATCGATACCGCGACCTGCTCGAGCCGCGCATGCGGCTCGTCGTCATCGTGCTCGGGCTGGTCGTCGGCGCGTTCGTCGGCACCACGGCGTCGGGCCGGTGGGAGACGTTCCTGACCTGGCGAAGCGCGACGCCCTTCGGCGCGGTCGACCCGCAGTTCGGGCTGGACATCTCGTTCTACGTCTTCGAGTACCCGTGGTGGCGATTCGTCCTGGGTCTCGCGTTCACCGCGGTGATCCTGTCGCTGTTCGTCGCGCTCGCCACGCACTACCTGTTCGGTGGGCTCAGGCTGCAGCAGCCGCAGGGTGAGCGGTCGACCCCCGCGACCCAGCTCCACCTGTCGATGCTGCTCGGTGTGCTGCTGCTGCTCAAGGCGGTCGCGTACTGGCTCGACCGGTACGGTCTCGTGCTCTCGCAGCACGAGCTGTTCACCGGCGCCGGGTACACGGACATCGCGGCAGTGCTGCCGGGCAAGACGATCATGACGATCATCGCGGTGATCTGCGCCCTGCTGCTGTTCGCCAGTGCGTTCCGCCGCAGCTGGTTGCTGCCCGGCGTGGGCGTCGGCCTGCTGCTGCTCTCCACGATCCTCATCGGCGGGGTCTACCCGGCGATCGTCCAGCAGTTCCAGGTCAAGCCGAACGAGGCGGACCGCGAGCGGGAGTTCATCGAGCGCAACATCACCGCGACCCGCACCTCGTACGGGTTCGACGAGCTCGCCCCGATGGAGTACGACGCCGTCACGACTGCCGAGTCGGGGCAGCTGCTGGACGACGCCGACTCCGTGCCGGGCATCCGGCTGCTCGACCCGAACGTCGTCAGCCCGACGTTCGAGCAGCTGCAGCAGGTGCGTGGCTTCTACTCGTTCCCGGAGTCCCTCGACGTGGATCGGTACGAGGTCGACGGCGAGGAGCAGGACACAGTCATCGCGGTTCGCGAGATCAACATCGACGGCATCCCGTCGAGCCAGCAGAACTGGCTCAACCAGGCCACCGTCTACACGCACGGGTTCGGCGTCGTGGCGGCCCGCGGCAACCAGCGCGCCGCCGACGGCAGCCCGGTGTGGTCGGTCGAGGACATCCCGCCGCAGGGTGTGCTCGGCGACTTCGAGCCGCGGGTCTACTTCGGCGAGGAGTCGCCGCCGTACTCGGTCGTCGGAGCTCCCGAGGGCGTCTCGCCAGTCGAGTTCGACATCCCGGAGGGCGAGGAGGGCGAAGCGATCCGCAACACCTATGCCGGTGCCGGCGGCGTCGACGTGGGCGGCCTGTTCAGCAAGTTGCTGTTCGCGGTGAAGTTCCAGGAGGGCAGCCTGCTGCTGTCCGACCGGGTCAACGCCGAGTCCAAGATCCTCTACGACCGCGAGCCGCGCCTGCGAGTGCAGAAGGTGGCGCCCTGGCTCAAGGTCGACGGCGACCCGTACCCGGCGATCGTCGACGGCAAGATCCTCTGGATCATGGACGGCTACACCGTCGTCAACGCCTTCCCGTACGCCCAGCGGGTCGCGCTGGACAGAGCCACGACTGACTCGGTGACCGCGCAGAGCCAGTCATCGGTGGTCGCCCAGCCGCCGGAGCAGGCCAACTACGTCCGCAACTCGGTCAAGGCGACCGTGGACGCGTACGACGGCACGGTCACCCTCTATGCGTGGGACGAGCAGGACCCGGTCCTCGCGACGTGGCGAAAGGTGTTCCCGGATCTGGTCGAGCCACGGAGCGAGATCTCGGAGAACCTGCTCGAGCACCTCCGCTACCCCGAGGACCTGTTCAAGATCCAGCGCGAGCTGATCGCCAAGTACCACGTCACCGACCCGCAGGCCTGGTTCTCGGGGCAGGAGCTCTGGGTCATCCCAGACGACCCGGAGGCGGCCGGCTCGTCGCAGCCGCCGTTCTACCTCTCGCTGCGCATGCCCGACCAGGAGCGGGCGACGTTCTCGCTCACGACCGCGTTCGTGCCGAACCAGCGGGAGAACCTGGCCGCGTTCATGGCCGTGAACGCTGACGCGACGGACGAGGACTACGGCACGTTCCGCGTGCTTCAGCTGCCCAGCAACACCCAGATCGACGGGCCGTCGCAGGTCGCGAACAGGTTCGAGTCCAACACCGAGGTGGCCCAGCAGCTCACCCTGCTTCGGCAGGGTGGCGCCGACGTCGTGCTCGGGAACCTGCTCACGCTCCCCGTCGGGGGTGGCTTGCTCTACGTCCAACCTGTGTACGTCGAACGGCAGGCCGGGACGACGGCGTACCCGCTGCTCCAACGCGTGCTCGTCGCGTTCGGCGGCAGCGAGGTCGT
>JACCYY010000232.1 GCA_013696235.1 Sporichthyaceae bacterium
GGGCAGTACCGCGACTCGGTGACCCTCATGCAGCTCAGCCGCGAGCTGTCGACGGTTGACGGCGTGGAGGCGGCGTTCGTCGCGATGGCGACCGAGCTCAACCTCGACCTGCTCGCCGGCATGGGCTTCGACCGGCCGGCCGGTGCCACCACCAACGACATGGTGGTCGCGATCCGGGCCGACGGTGCCGCGCTCGACGCTGCGCATGCGCGGCTGGCCGAGCTGCTGGCGACCCGAGCGTCCGCGACCGCGAGCGACGCGGCGGACGTCGCGCCGCGCACGGTACGCAGCGCCGCCCGGCGACTGGAGGGCGCGTCCCTGGCGATGCTCTCGATCCCCGGACGCCAGGTGCTGCCCGAGGCGATGGATGCCCTCGACGCGGGGCTGTCGGTGCTGATCTTCAGCGACAACGTGCCGGTCGAGCACGAGATCCGGCTCAAGGACGTCGCTCGCGAGCGCGGGCTGCTGGTGATGGGACCGGACTGCGGGACCGCCGTGGTCCACGGCGTCGGGCTCGGTTTCGCCAACGTGGTCCGACCGGGTCCCGTCGGTCTGGTCGCCGCGTCCGGTACGGGTGCGCAGCAGCTGCTCTGCTTGCTCGACGGCGCCGGTGTCGGCGTCGCGCACTGCCTCGGGGTCGGCGGCCGGGACATGTCCACAGCCGTCGGCGGTCGCTCGACCCACCAGGCGCTCGACCTGCTCGCCGCCGACCGCGCGACCGAGGTGGTGGTGGTGGTCTCCAAGCCGCCCGCGCCAGACGTCGCGCAGGCAATCAGCGAGCACGCCGCCACGATCGGCAAGCCCGTCGTGCTCGCGTTCCTCGGGTCGGGCCAGGCAGACCTGACGGCGGCCGCCGCCGACGTTGTACGTGCCGCTGGCGGCACCTGGACCGAGCCGCGGTCGTGGCCGGCACCGGTCGAGCCCGGCGGCCGGTACCCCTTCGTCCGCGGTCTGTTCGCCGGCGGCACGCTCTGCGACGAGGCCATGGTGATCGCTGCTGCGGCGCTCGGTCCGATCGGCTCGAACATCCCGCTCGACCCTGCCTGGGCGCTCGACGACGACCTCCGTACCACGGGCCACGCCATGATCGACTTCGGCGACGACCGGCTCACTGAGGGCCGGCCGCACCCGATGATCGATCCGACCCTGCGTCTCGCCCGGATCGGCGCCGAGGCCGCGGACCCGACCTGCGGCGTCCTGCTGGTCGACGTCGTCCTCGGCCACGCCGCGCACCCGGACCCGGCGGCCGGCCTCGTCCCGGCGATCCGCGACGCTCACGCTCGCGCCGCCGCCGACGGGCGCGACCTCGCAGTCGTCGTGGCGCTGATCGGCTCCGACGGCGATCCACAAGGCCGCGATGCCCAGGCCGAGGCGATCTGCACCGCCGGGGCTTCTGTCCACCTGTCCAACGCGGCAGCCGCCCGCAAGGCGGTCGCCCTGGTCGGCGCACCCGGGTCGAGCCGATGAGCGGGTTGCTGGACCGCGAGCCGGTGGTGGTGGCGGCCGGGGTGGACGTGCTGGCCGACGCCGTGGCAGCACAGGCGGTCGAGGTCGTGCGGGTCGACTGGCGCCCTCCGGAGCCGGGGACCGACGCCCAGCTCGCCGCCGTCGCAGGCGACCACCGACGCGCGGACGCAAACGCCAGGGCGGTCGAGCGGATGCTGGCCGCCACCGCCGAGCTCGTCGCGGTCCGCCCGGCGAGCGCGGCCCTCGGTCTCGAGCGCGGGCAGCTCCTGCACGCCGGCCCGCCGATCACGTGGGAGCGCGCGTCGGGGCCGTTGCGGGGCGCACTGGTCGGCGCGCTGCTCCTCGAGGACCTCGCGCCGACCCCGGAGGAGGCCGAGCGGATGCTCGCCGCCGGTGACATCGAGCTCGAGCCGTGCCACCACCGCGGCGCAGTAGGCCCGATGGCCGGGGTCGTGTCCCCGTCGATGTGGGTCGTCGAGCTGCGCGACGAGGTGCACGACGGGACCTCGTGGTGCACGTTGAACGAGGGTCTGGGCAAGGTGCTCCGCTACGGCGCGTACGGGCCGGAGGTAATCGAGCGCCTGCGATGGATGAACGCAGTGCTCGGGCCGGCACTTGCCGACGCGGTCGAGGCGCACGGCCCGGTCGACGTCCGGGCGATCATCAGCCAGATGGTCCAGATGGGCGACGAGGGACACAACCGCAACCGCGCCGGCACGCTCATGCTGCTGCGCGACCTGCTGCCCGATCTCGCGCTCGCCCGGCCGTCCACCGTGGTGGCCGAGGTCGCAAGGTTCATCGGCGGCAACGACCACTTCTTCCTCAACCTCGGCATGCCGGCCTGCAAGCTGGCGACGGCCGCCGCTCACGGCATCCCGGGCAGCACCGTGGTGACCACGATGGCCCGCAACGGCACCGACTTCGGCATCCGGGTGTCCGGCACCGGCGACTCCTGGTTCACCGCGCCGGCGAACACGCCAGAGGGTCTCTTCCTCGGCGCGTACGGCCCCGACGACGCGAACCCTGACATCGGTGACTCCGCCATCACCGAGACCGCCGGGATCGGTGGATTCGTGATGGCCACCGCACCGGCGATCGTCCGGTTCGTCGGCGGCTCCGTGCCGGACGCGCTGCGGACGACCAGGCGCATGTACGAGATCACGCTCACCGAGAACGGGGCGTTCGCGATCCCTGCGTTGGAGTTCCGTGGCGCGCCAACCGGGATCGACGTCGCCGCCGTCGTACGGACCGGCGTCCTCCCCCAGATCAACACCGGCATGGC
>JACCYY010000235.1 GCA_013696235.1 Sporichthyaceae bacterium
TCGACCTCCGAGAGATACCCGAGGCTCACTCGCGCGGCCGCGGACACCTCACGCAGCGTTCGGTCCTGCTGCTGGCGCTCGCGGCGGAGCACCTCCCCGATCGACCGTCGGACCAGCACGACCGGCCGGTCCGGGATCTGGGCGCGCAGCCCGGTGCCGAGGAGCGGGCTGGCGGCGCGGATGCGAGTCATGGTGCGCTCACCGTACCCAACGGCGCCGTCACGCGCGTGGCCGACGGCTCGGTGTCGGCGTGGTCGATGCGGCCGCCGACCGACCGGTCAGATCGCTTACCAGCTGATCGCGGAGCAGCTCGAGCGCTGCGTGCACCGCGGCCCGCCGAATCGCGGCTCTGCCACCCAGGAACAGGTGGCGCCGGCAGGTGATCACCTCGTGCGGACCGGTGACTGCGACGTGCACCGTCCCGACGGGCTGGCCGTCCTGGGGGTCGGGGCCCGCGACACCGGTCGTCGCGACCGCCCAGATCGCGTCGAGCCGATCGCGGGCGCCGAGCGCCATCGCGATCGCGACGTCCGGGTGCACTGCACCTGCGACGGCCAGCAGGTCCAGGTCCACCCCGAGCACCAGATGCTTCACCGCAGAGGCGTACGCCACGACTCCGCCGCGCAGCACCGCGGAGGCGCCAGGTACCGCGACGAGGGTCGACGTGACCAGCCCACCGGTCACCGACTCGGCGACGGCGAGCGTCCCACCGCTCGCCGCAAGCAGCTCGAGCACCTCGTGCGCCAGTGGCGTGCTTCCGGTCCCGGGCTCGTCGCCGCGCGGGTCCTCCGTCACGGTGTAGGGGCACCTTCGACCCGGCCGGCGCGACGCATCCGGCCGGCCACCACGACGTACTCGACGCCGGTCACGATGGTGATCACCAGTGCCAGCCCCATCGTGATCTCGGCGACCGTGTGCAACGCGCCGTCCGGGAACAGCACGTACAGCACGACCGCGAGCATCTGCACGACCGTCTTGATCTTGCCGCCGTGGCTGGCCGGGATGACACCCTGCCGCAGGACGACGAAGCGCAGCACCGTGATGCCGATCTCGCGGACCAGGATCGCCGCCGTCACCCACCACGGGAGCTCACCGAGCGCGGACAGACCAACGAGGGCGACGCCGATCAGCGCCTTGTCCGCGATCGGATCGGCGATCTGGCCGAACGAGGTGACGAGGCCGCGCCGTCGAGCCAGGTCGCCGTCGATCTTGTCGGTCAGGGTCGCGATCACGAAGACGGCACAGGCGGCGGCCCGCATCCCCGCGTCCTCGCCTCCTTCGGCGAGCAGCAACGCCCCGAACACCGGCACGAGCAGGATCCGCAGGACCGTCACGCCGTTCGCCACGTTGTACGGGCTCGGCGCGGTCGGCGCGGGCTGGCTCGTCACCGCAGCGCCGCCTCCCGGCCGGGGACCGGTGCCGGGACCCGGGTTGCCCCGATCGGCTCCGCGACGAGGTCGGCACCGTCCGCGTCGACCACTCGGGCACTGACGAGGTCGCCGACCCGAACCGTCGACGGCAGGCCGGTCAGGGTGACCGATCCGTCCACCTCGGGGCCCTGGTGCGCGCCGCGACCCTCGATGACCGTGCCGTCGTCGTCCCCGGACTCGATGCACTCCACCAGCACGTCGACGTCCTCGCCGATGCGCTCGAGCGCGCGGTCGGTGACGAGGTGGTCGGCGAGGTCCTGGATGTGGCGGACCCGGGCCGCGATCTCGGAAGCTGGCAGCTTGCCGTCGAGTCCCGCCGCCTCCGTCCCGTCCTCGTCGGAGTAGCCGAAGACACCGATCACGTCCAGGCGGGCTGCGCCGAGGAACCGCTCGAGCTCGGCCACGTCGTGGTCCGTCTCACCCGGGAAGCCGACGATCACGTTGGTGCGTACGCCTGCCTGCGGGCTAGCCGCGCGGACCAGCCGGAGCAGCTCCAGGAAGCTGTCCGCGTCGCCGAAGCGCCGCATCCGGCGCAGCACCGGCGCGCTGGCGTGCTGGAACGAGAGGTCGAAGTACGCGGCCACCCCGGGCGTGCCAGCCAGCACGTCGACGAGACCGGGGCGCAGCTCGGCCGGCTGGAGGTAGCTGACCCGGACCCGGTCGATGCCCTCGACCGCAGCGAGCCTCGGCAGCAGGCCCTCGAGCAGGCGGAGATCACCGAGGTCCTTGCCGTACGACGTGGTGTTCTCGCTCACCAGGAACAGCTCGCGTACGCCCTGCTCGCCCAACCAGGCCGCCTCGGCCAGGATCTCCGCCGGCGGGCGAGACAGGAAAGCGCCGCGGAAGGCAGGGATCGCGCAGAAGCTGCAGCGGCGGTCGCAGCCGGACGCGAGCTTCACCGGCGCGACCGGCGACGTGCCGAGGCGGCGGCGTACCGGGCGTGGCCCGGTCGCCGGGGCGATGCCCGCCGGCAGGTCTGGTCCGGCGTGGCCCGGCGTGCTGACCGCTCTGGAGGTCGGACGTGCCGTGGGCGAGATCGGCAGCAGTGAGCGCCGGTCGCGCGGGACGTGCGCGACGTGGCGCTCGCCGGCGAGCACGTCGCGGAGCCGGGCGGCGATGTCCGGGTAGTCGTCGAAGGACAGGACCGCGTCCGCCTCCGGGAGGGCTTCGGCCAGTCCGTCTCCGTAGCGCTCGGCCAGGCACCCGACCGCCACGACGGCCCGCGGACTCCCGGGCCGGGTGGTCTTGAGGTCCGCCGCCGCGAGCAGCGTGTCCACGGAGTCCTGCTTCGCCGACTCGACGAATCCGCAGGTGTTCACGACCACGACGTCGGCGTCGGCCGGGTCGTCGACCAGGCCGAACCCCGCGGCGTCCAAGCGGCCGGCGAGCTCCTCGGAGTCCACCTCGTTTCGGGCACAACCGAGCGTGAGCAGGGCGACGTTCTGGCGATCCACGCCGGTAAGACTACGGCCGGCCCGGGGTCCGGCCCTTCGCGAAGGCGGATTGTCGGCGCTCGCCGTGGTCGAGATCGAGGCGACGACCGGTGCGGCCGGCTGGGACGATGGCCCATGAGCCCGACGTTCACCGTGGAGGACGATCCGCGCCGATTTCGGGAGCGGGTATGGCCGTTCCTCGAGCTCGATCCGGTCGAGCGGACGTTGCCGATGACCGTCCTCGACGCCGTGGTCGGCGGTCTGCACCCCAGGGGGGTGCTCGCGGCAGTCGAGTCGGCGAGCGGAGCGGTCACCGGGTGCGCGGTGCAGACCCCGCCCCACAACGTCATCGTGGCGGCCGGCACCGGCGAGGACGTCCGGGCCCTCGCTCGCGGGTTGGGTGACCTCGACATCGTCGTTCCCGGTGTGGTCGGCCTCACCCCCGGGGTGCACGAGTTCGCCACCGCCTGGTGCGAGGGGCAGGCCCGGACCGCCGTGGAGGACCGGGCGTCCAGGCTGTTCCGGCTCGACACGCTGGTCGCGCCGCGACCGGCCGAGGGCTCGGCTCGGATCGCGACCCAGGACGACCTCGACCTCGTCGTCGACTGGTTCGACCTGTTCGTGCGCGAGGTCGGTGGCATCGGGCCCGGCGACCTCCGCCGCATTCTCACGGTCCGCATCGCCGCTGGCCGGGTGCTGCTCTGGGTGACCGCGGGCGAAATCGTCTCGTTCCTCGGGCACAGCCCGGTGCTCGCCGGCCACGCTCGGATCGGCCCGGTCTACACCCCGCCAGGGCACCGAGGACGGGGCTGTGCCAGCAACCTGGTCGCAGCGGCGTCCGGTGCACTGCTCGCGCTCGACGCAGTGCCAACCCTGTTCACGGACCTGGCGAACCCCACGTCGAACTCGATCTACCAGACGATCGGCTACACGCCGGTCGCCGACGCGTACGAGATCGCGTTCGTGGAGTCCGCGACGAGATGATCGACCCCGGCGTCTGCACAGCCGGGATCACTCGCCGCGGAGCGTGCTGAGCACCTCGTCGAGCTCGTCGGGCTTGATCAGGACGTCGCGCGCCTTGGAGCCCTCGGTGGGGCCGACGATCGCCCGGCTCTCCATGAGGTCCATGAGCCGG
>JACCYY010000239.1 GCA_013696235.1 Sporichthyaceae bacterium
ACAGCCGCGACGCGGGTCGGGATCGACTCGGGCAGCCGCAGCGCGGCGAGCGTGCTCCGGACTCCCGCCAGCGCCGGCGGGACCTCGGTCGCGAGCCGGCGGACCCGATCGAGCATCGCGCCGGGCAACGCAGCGGCCGCCTCCGCCTGCCCGAGACCGTCCTCCGCGGCGATCAACGCGGTTGCCACCCGACCGAGGTCGCGAGCGTCCAGCGCCGCACGCGCCTCGGTGAGCGCGCCGTCGGCGCGGGCGGCGTCATCGGCGGCACTCGACGCCGCCCCCGCCACCTCGGCAGCGATCGCCGGGTGGAACTGCCCGGCGAGGGTGTCGCCAGCTGCTCGTGCGTCGTCGATCCGGCCAGTCAGATCTGCTCGGCGGGCCGCGGCGTCGTCCACGCGCGTGGTCAGCTCGCGCAGGCGTTCGGGCAGCGTGGTGAGCGCGGCCCGCGCCTCCTCGAGGTCGGTCCCCACTCGGACGAGAACCGTGTCGGCCGCGGTGTAGCGGCGGTCCTCCGCGAGCCGTTGCACCTCGGCGACGCCGGCCGGAACGCTGGCCAGCGGCGCCACCTCAGTGACGGGGGTGAAGCCGAGGTCGCGGGCCGTCCGCTCGGCATCCCGGACCAGGTCCACCGCGGTCGGGACAGCCGCGACGCGGGTCGGGATCGACTCGGGCAGCCGCAGCGCGGCCTCGAGCCGGTCCCGCTCCTGCCCGAGCGCCGGCAGGAGCTCGTCGCTCTTCGCGTTCAGGTCCTCCCATCCAGCGACGGCCTCCGCGAGGGTCGCGTCGTCAGCGTCCTGGAGCACCTGGTCTCGGGTGATCATGAGGTCGAGCCGCTGCGCGGTCAGGGTCGCGTACGTGCTCAGCAGGCCGGTGACGTCGGCGAGGAGTTCCTCGGCCTCGTCGGGATGGTAGGAGGCGCGCACGAGCTGGACGTCGCTGTCGAGCGTTTCCGCGAGCTGGTCGATCTGGAGCACGGCCTCGTCGCTGCCCGCTGCGGCCGCTTCGAAGCGCGACGCCTGCTCGGCCCGGATGCGCTGCCGCTCCTTCCGTGCGCGGCGCCAGCGGTAGCCGCCGTACGCGGCTGCGCCGAGGAGCACCACCGCGCCCGCCACGATCCACCCGATCGGTGGTCCCGGGTCGATCACCGCGCCGATCGCGGCGAGCCCGTCGACGAGACCGCGGGCGTAGTCCCCGTCGGTGAGGGCAGGATTGATCACGTCGGCCTGGATCTCGGGGAACCGCTCGTCCATCGCGTCGGGCATCGCATCGCCGTACCAGAGGTACGTCTCGCCGGTGAGGGCGCCGGCGTCGGTCGTGACCGCCAGGACGACGAAGTTGCTCGTGAGGTCCGAGACGCCGGCGTGCCAGGTGTCGCAGGCGTCGGTCTGGAGCTCGATCCACTCCGCCAGGTCCCGCCCGTCCTGCTCCTGCGTGAGCACCCACACCCGCGGCTCGAACGAGGTGTCGGTCCGCAGCGTGCCGGCCGCCGCCTGGACCTCGGTCTCCTCGGCCGGGGAGAGCTCGTCTGCCGCATCGACGAGCAGGGCGTCACACGTGCCGGTCACCGGCTCGCCCACGGCCAGCGCCGGCCCAGCCAGGCCGATCCACCCGCCAGCCAGGAAGACCACGGCAGCCGCGCGGACCATCCCCCCACCAGCGCATGGGCCGCAGCCTCGCACAGCGGCCACCGCGTCACCGGCGTACGTCGCAGGTCGACGGGTCACAGCTCGAGGGTCACAGATCGAGGGTCACAGATCGACGGAGCCACCCGAGCGCCAGTAGATGCCGTGGTCGCGGGCGAGGAATCCCTCGTCCACGAGAGCGCGCCGCACCATGGCGTAGTCCGGGTGGAACGCTTGGAGGATGGCGTTCACGTCGCGTTCGGGGTAGCGCACGCCCGGCTCGAACACGCGAGCGATGTGGTCGAGCACGACCAGTCGCTTGCTCCGCTTCACCGGCATGCTCTGCAGCCGACCGCGGACGAAGAACGCCCGGAAGACCGCAGCGGTGCTCGGGTCGCGGATGTCGGACGGCACCGGACCTCGCTCGTCGCGCGTCTCGTCGACGTTCTCGCCCCGCCGTCCAGAGGCTCGCCGCCGACCATGGAGCCAGCCTTCCACGAGTCCCGGTCGGTCCGGCGTGCTCCGCTTGCCGCTGGTGCCGCGGCAGGTACGGTGCGGGACGTGGCGATGACGACACCCGACTTCGGCGACGACGTCCGGTTCGCCCACACGCTGGCCGACGCCGCCGACGCGGTATCCCTGGAGCGATTCAAGGCGCTCGATCTCGCGGTCGAGACCAAGCCCGACCTCACTCCGGTCACCGACGCTGATCGGACGATCGAGGAACGCATCCGATCGGCGCTGTCCCGGTCGCGGCCACGGGACGCGGTGATCGGCGAGGAGCTCGGTGCCTCGGGCCAGAGTGCCCGCCGCTGGGTGATCGACCCGATCGACGGCACCAAGAACTTCGTCCGTGGCGTCCCGGTGTGGGCGACCCTGATCGGGCTCATGGTCGACGACGTGGTGGTCGCCGGTGTCGTGTCGGCTCCGGCTCTGGACCGCCGGTGGTGGGCCGCGCGCGGCCAGGGCGCGTGGTCCGGGCGCAGCCTGGCCCGGGCCAGCCGTTGCAAGGTCTCAGACATCGACACGATCGCCGACGCGTCGCTGTCGTACTCGAGTCTCGGCGGCTGGGAGGACGCCGGCCGGCTCGAGCAGTTCTTCCGCCTGTCCAGACGCTGCTGGCGTACCCGTGGGTACGGTGACTTCTGGTCGTACGTGCTGGTGGCCGACGGCGCCGTCGACATCGCCGCGGAGCCGGCGCTCGCGCTGCACGACATGGCGGCGGTGTGCGTGGTGGTCGAGGAGGCCGGCGGGCGGTTCACCTCGCTGGACGGCGTACCCGGCCCACACGGTGGCAATGCCGTCGCGACGAACGGGCGCCTGCACGACGAGGTGCTCGCGCTGCTGTCCTCCGACCGGCCGCCGGGCTAGCCTCGGCACCAGACCGCCCGCCGGCCGGCGCCGGCGAGACCGACAGCTCGGGAGGACGCGATGCACATCAAGGACGTGTTGCAGCGCAAAGGCGGCACCGTCGTCACGATCAGCCCGGACGCGCCGGTGTCCGAGCTGGTCCACGTGCTCGACGAGCACAACATCGGGGCCGTGGTCGTGAGCGGCGACGGGACGACGGTCGAGGGCATCGTCTCCGAGCGCGACGTCGTCCGACAGCTGGCCCGCAGCGGGGATGCCCTGGCCGCCCCGGTCTCGACGATCATGACCCGTGAGGTCTCCAGCTGCACGCCACAGGCGACGATCGACGAGCTCATGCATCTCATGACCGAGCACCGGATCCGTCACGTGCCGGTTGTCGTCGACGGTCGCCTCACCGGCATCGTGAGCATCGGCGACGTCGTGAAGATGCGCATCGGCGAGCTGGAGTTCGAGCGCGAGCAGCTCTCGACCTACATCCGCTCCTGATCCGCTCGTGAAGGACGACCCCGGCACCACCGCTGGTCAAGACCGCGACGAGACGCCGACCGAACGGCTCGACCGCCAGTTCGAGGACCTGCTCCAGGAGCTGCGGGTCTCGCAGGCCGGCGTGCAGATCTTGTTCGCTTTCCTGCTCGGTATCGCGTTCACACCAGTGTTCGCACAGGTCGACCAGTGGCAGCGTGATGTCTACATCGCGACCTTGATCGTCACCGTGGTCGCCGCGATCCTCTTCGTCGGGCCGGTGTCCTACCACCGCATCGTGTTCCGGCAGAAGATGCGTGGCTCGCTGGTCCGGGCGAGCAACGCCATGGCGATCGGCGGGCTTGTCTGCCTCATGCTCGCCATGGTCGGTGCGGTCCTGCTGGCCGTGAGCGTGGTGCTCGGTTCGACCTGGGCGACCTGGACCAGTGCCGGGGTGGCCGTCGTCTTCGTCGTGGTCTGGTACGTCTTCCCGCTGGTCCACCGGTGGCGGGGGAACCATCTCGACCGGCCCGGAGCGAAC
>JACCYY010000255.1 GCA_013696235.1 Sporichthyaceae bacterium
GTGTACGCGACGAGACGCTGCAGGTCGGTCTGACCGATCGCCACGAGCGCGCCGTAGAGCACCCCGATCACCGCCAGCGTGACGATCACCGGGCTGAAGTACCGCGAGGCATCGGGGAAGAGCGTCAGGCAGTACCGGATCATGCCGAACGTGCCGACCTTGTCGAGGATGCCGACCAGCAGCACGGCACCCGCCGGTGTGGACTGGGCGGCCGCGTCCGGCAGCCACGTGTGCACCGGCCACATCGGCGCCTTGATCGCGAACGCGACGAAGAAGCCGAGGAACAACCACCGCTGCGTGCTCGTGGCGATCTCCAGGTCCTGCAGCTCCGACAGCAGGAACGTGCCCTCGCCGGCTCGTGCGGACAGGACGAAGAGCCCGACGACCGCGGCGAGCATGAGGAGCCCACCGACCAGGCTGTAAAGCAGGAACTTCACCGCTGCGTACGAACGCTGCGGGCCTCCGTAGCTGCCGATCAGGAAGTACATCGGGACGAGCATCGCCTCGAAGAACACGTAGAACACGAACACGTCGGTGGCGGCGAACACGCCGATCGCCATGGCCTCGAGCACGAGCATGAGGGCGAAGTAGCCCTTGACCGTCCGCTTGTGGCCGGTTCCTGGATCGACGTCACGCCAGGCGGCACCGATCACGATCGGCGTGAGCACCGTCGTGAGGCCGACGAGCACCAGCCCGATCCCGTCGACGCCGAGTGACCAGTGCACCCCGAACGCGGGGATCCACTCGTAGGACTCGGTGAACTGGTACGTGTCGCCGTTCGGATCGAAGCCGAGCAGGAACCCGAGCGACATCAGGAACGTCAGAATGCTGATTCCCAGTGCCGCCTGCTTGGCCAGCCGCCCGCGCGATCGCGGGATCAACATGACCGCGATCGCGCCCAGCGCGGGAAACGCGACGAGCGCGCTCAGCATCGGGGTCCCGTTCATCAGAGCATCACCACCGCGAGCGCAGCGACAACCAGCGCGGCACCGCCGAACATCGACAACGCGTACGACCGGACGTACCCGGTCTGCCAGCGGCGGAGCCGGCTCGAGGATCCGCCGAACGTCGCCGCCAGACCGTTCACGAGGCCGTCGATCCAACGGTTGTCGACGTAGACCAGCGACCGGGTGAGGTACTGCCCGGGCCGCATCAGCGCCGTCTCGTTGACGGCGTCCCCGTAGAGGTCCCGGCGAGCAGCGCGGGTGAACGCAGTGACGTGGGTCGGAGCCGTCCGCGAGATCGCGCGGCCTGCGCCGTACATGCGGATCGCCACCAGCACCCCGGAGACGATCACGATGAGGGTGATCCCGGTCAGCGCGAGCACGGGGATCGGTGGTTCGTGCTCCTCACTGCCGACCACGGGTTCGAGCCACTCCACGATGCCCCCGCCCACGAACAGCAGCAGGCCGCCGATCGTTGAGAGCACGGACAAGATGATCAGCGGAGCCGTCATCACGGGCGGCGACTCGTGCGGGTGGACGGTACTCTCCCACCGGCGACCGCCCAGGAACGTCATGAGCATAAGGCGCGTCATGTAGAACGCCGTGATGCCCGCGCCGAGCAGGGCGGCCAGACCGGCCCACCAGCTCTCGGTGAACGCCACCTCGATGATCTTGTCCTTGCTCCAGAACCCGGCGAACGGTGGAATCCCGATGATCGCGAGATACCCGATCCCGAATGTCACGTACGTGACGACCATGACCGATCGGAGCCCGCCGTACCGGCGCATGTTGACGTCGTCGTTCATCCCGTGCATGACCGACCCGGCACCGAGGAACATGTTCGCCTTGAAGAAGCCGTGCGTGAGCAGGTGGAAGATCGCGAAGGCATAGCCGGCCGGGCCGAGACCGGCGGCGAGCACCATGTACCCGATCTGGCTCATGGTGGAACCGGCCAGCGCCTTCTTGATGTCGTCCTTCGCGCAACCGATGACCGCGCCGATCAGCAGCGTCACGGCGCCGACCGCCACGACCGCGGTCTGGGCGGCGGGCGCTGCCTCGAAGATCGCATGCGCGCGGACGACGAGGTAGACCCCGGCGGTGACCATCGTCGCGGCGTGGATGAGCGCCGAGACCGGGGTCGGGCCCTCCATGGCGTCGAGCAGCCAGGACTGCAGCGGGAACTGCGCCGACTTGCC
>JACCYY010000265.1 GCA_013696235.1 Sporichthyaceae bacterium
TGGAGACGTCCGGGTGTCTGGACTGAGCGTCACGAAGTCGCCCCAGGAATTCCGCCCGTGGATGTTTTCCAGCGTGACACCTTGCGTTCCGTCGAACCGGAACATCGCCCACCACTCGCGATCGACGAGGAACTTGTGATCAGGGTTGGAGCCCTTCGCGGTCAGGTTGCGAATCGTGATGTCGGTGCCGCCGGTGAACCGCCAGATCGGCCGGGTGATACGCGGCGCGGGCGGGATAGTTGGGTTCAGGAACGTCGAGTTCTGGCCACGAATTGTCAGGTTGTCACGGTCGATGAGGTTCAGGGTGAAATCGACCCGGTAGCAAGCGTGGCGGCCGAATGACAGCTCACTGCCGTCAGGGACGCTGCCCAGCCAGCCGTTGATCTCCGCGCTCACATCAACCGAGCAATCGTCGGCGATGCTTGCCGGTACCGTGAACTGAGCGGTCTCGGCGGCGGTCGCGTCCGTCTCCAGCACCATGGTCGCGCCGACCAGCAAGAGCCCAGCCGCCAGTGGCGCCAGGAGTTTTCGGGACCTGCCAGTCATCGTCACAGTGGCGGGGTTGGACTGCGTCGTGCTTGCGCGCTGTGCCGGCATCTCGACCTCGGGGGGTTACAGAGTGTGAACGCTTGATACGCAGTGTAGCTGCACGGGCCAGGTGTCGTCGCCACAACGGGCTAGGCCGGAAGCGCATGCTCTGGATGTGTCCGGTATGTCGCTGATCCCGACCGCTGGGGACCACCTTCAGGGCAGTTGGTCCACCCATCTCGACGTGCCATCCCCGTGCGACGTGGAGCTGTCCGGGCGATCCGTCGTGCACCAGCCCCACCGATCACCTGGCGACTCGGTCGAGCAGCTCGACGCGCTGGCCGAACTCGTCCTCGGCCCGGCCGAGCAAGCGGACTGGCTTGCCCTACCAGCATCAACTCGACGTCGCCGTCAATGGCTCGTCGGACGCCTCGCCGCGAAGGACGCCGTTCGGCAACTCCTGCCGGACGCCAGGGGTCGTGCGCTCCACCCTCGGGAGGTGAAGATCCTCAAGGGTCGCCGAGGGGGGCCGGAAGCAACAGTGGAAGACCCCTCCGTCGGCGGGCCGCACATCCTGGTGTCGATCGCGCACATCGACCACGTCGCCGTCGCGATCGCATGTGCTGACCGCCGGGCGCAGGGCATCGGCATCGACGTCGAACGATTCCGGACCGATCGAGTGATCGAGCGGTTCGGTCTCAGCGAGAGCGAGCGGAGATCGCTCGACGGCCTCGCAGCGCGGGCGAGAGCCGACCACGTCGCACGGATGTGGTGCGCGAAGGAGGCCGTCTCGAAGGCGCTCGGTACTGGCCTGTTCCCGCTTGGCGGTCCGAGCGCCCTGACCGTCGAGCGCCTCGACGAGTGGGGTGCCCGGCTTCGAGTGCACGTCGCCGAATCCCCCGAGTACGGCGCCCGTTGGTTCGAGGCGGCGACGGCACGCAACGGTGACGTCGTGCTCGCCACCGCAGTGGCGAGATGCCGCGGCGACGAGTAGGCCCTCCCCCTGTCCAGCGCTCGGGCCGTCGAGCCTCAGTCGCGGGACGCTCCTGCCAGCCGCTGAAGTCCCTCGTCGAGACTGATCGCCGGCTCCCAGCCGAGCACCTCGCGGGTCCGGCGCTGGTCGAACCAGTGAGCAGTGGAGAGCTGGTTCGCAAGGAACCGGGTCATCGGTGGGTCGCCCTCGACCCGGAACGTCGACCAGACGGCTTCGGCAAGTGCACCGGCGGTCCAGGCCAGCGACCGTGGCACGTGCCGCCGCGGCCCGGGAACTCCGGCGGCGGCGCAGATGCCGGCGAGCAGCTCGGCGACCGTGCGGGGCTCGCCGTTGGACACGACCAGCGCCTCGCCGTGCGCGACAGGTGCGCATTCGAGGGCGCGCACGAGCGCAGCGACCGCGTTGTCGACGTACGTCGAGTCGATCAACGCCGCGCCGGAGCCGACGAGCGCGAGACGGCCGGTTCGAGCCCGTTCGATGATCCGCCCGACCAGCTGGCTGTCCCCCGGTCCCCAGACCAGGTGCGGACGGATCACGAGGACCGCGAGGTCCTCATCGTCTGCGCCGAGGGCGATCAGCTCGGCCACCGCCTTGGTCCGCGCGTACTGACCGCGAGCCCGGCGCGGATCGGCGCTCCCGGCACCGGCGCCGACCAGCGCCGAGCCGGCGTGCGCGACGGACGGCGTGGACACGTGCACAAGACGATCGACCGACAGCGCGCGAGTCGCAGCTTCGACGACGGTGCGGGTGCCGTCGACGTTCACCCGTTCGAAGTCCCGTGCGGGACCTACGACGTGCACCTTCGCAGCCAGGTGGACGACAGCGTCTTGACCGGCGACCGCGTCGGCAACGGCACGGGAGTCGGTGATGTCGCCGAGCACCTCACGACACGGGAGCCCGCTCGGCCGGCGCTGCAGCACGGTCACCTCGTCGCCGCGGGTGAGGAGCGACCGGGCCAGCTCGGCGCCGATCATGCTGGTGGCCCCGGTGACGAGAACCCTCACGGCCGGCGCCCGGCCCGGTGATCGGCCCGGTGATCGGCCCGGTGATGAGCAGAGCCCCCGGCGAGCACGCGCTCGGCCCACGCCGCCACCTGTACGCGGTCGATCTTCGACTGGTGCCGAATGTCGACCGGGAGCGCCGGCACGACGAGGACTGCGGTGACGTCGACGCCGGCCGCACTGCGTACCGCAGCGGTCAGCGCGCCTTCCGGGAGCGGCCGCTGGCGTGAACCTGGGTTCTCGAGCACGACCACCACGACCACTTGGGCGGTGCCGCGCGGCCCGACGCCGACGACGGCGGCCTCTCGGACCTCGACCAGAGTGGCAACCCGCTGCTCGACGCCCACCGGGGTGAGCACGCCGCGGGATGTGACGACGACGTGCGCCAGCCGACCCTCGACCCAGAGCCGCCCGTCGCCGTCGAGGTGGCCGA
>JACCYY010000266.1 GCA_013696235.1 Sporichthyaceae bacterium
GTCGACGGTCGCCGACGTGGCGATCATGGGCGACGGCGCGATCGGCGTCGTGATCTCGTACGAGACCAGCCGCAACGTCTGCTCGTGGCTCCCGCTGGTCGGACCGCTGGTGGAGGCGGGTTACCGCGTGCTCCTCTACGACACCGTGTCCGGAACGGCGATCGACCACGTGGTCGACCGCGCCGCGCTGCTGCGCGAGCAGGGCGTGACCGAGGTCGTACTCGTCGGCGGCTCGTTGGGCGGCGCCGCCTCGATCGTCGCGGCCGCCGAGATCGAGCCACCGGTCGCCGCCGTGGTGAGCCTGTCCGGCGGGGGCATCGACACGACCGGTGCCGCGCCCGAGATCACCATGCCGTTGCTCCAAGTGGTCGCCGAGGAGGACTCACCGTTCGCCGCGCTGGCGAACCAGAACGACGCCGCAGCCACGCTGTCACCGGCGCACGAGCTCGTCGTGCTCACCGGCCGCACCCATGCCAGCACCTTCTTCGACTCGCCCGATGCCGAGCGCGTGCTCAGCACCGTCCTCGACTTCATCCAGGAGCACGCTCCGGCCTGACCGAGGCGACCGGGACGGACGCATAGCCGCGCAGGACGAAGCCGGGTCGGCGGACCGGCTCAGCGGTGAGTGCAAGCCGCGGGAACCGGTCGAGCAGGACCTGCCAGGCGATGGCGAGCTCCATCCGGGCCAGCGGGGCGCCGAGGCAGAAGTGCAGCCCGACGCCGAACCCGAGGTGCGGGTTCGGGTCGCGGTCGAGCACGAGCTGGTCGGGTCGCTCGAAGACGGTCGGGTCGCGGTTCGCGGCACCCAGCAGCGCGACCGCTCGCTCTCCGGCCCGCACGGTCACGTCACCGATCACCACGTCCGCCATTGCGGTCCGCTCGAACAGCTGGAGCGGCGCGTCGAAACGCAGCAGCTCCTCGATCGCCCCGGGCACCAGGTCGGGTCGGGCAGCCATCGACGCGGCCAGGGCAGGCTGGCCGAGCACCGCGACCGCGCCATTGCCGAAGGCGTTCACCGAGGCCTCGTGCCCGGCGTTGAGAAGGAGGATCGCTGATGCCACCACCTCGTCCTCGGACAGCCGGGCCGGCCCGTCCTGGGCCGCGACCAGATCGCTGATCAGGTCGGGTCCCGGGACAGCGCGCCGCTCGAGGACCAGGCCGCGGACGTAGGTCGCGAAGTCTCGGCTGGCCGCGATCGCCTGCACCGTCGTCGGTTCGCTGGGGCTGGCTTCGTACATCGCGACGATCGCCTGCGACCAGGGCCGCAGCAGCGGCCGGTCCACCTCCGGGACTCCGAGCAGCTCGGCGATCACCGCGACCGGGAGCGGCTCGGCGTAGTCCACGACGAGGTCGAACCCGGCCGGATCGACGCGGCCGAGCAACCCGTCCGCGAGCGCGGCCACCCGCGGGCGGAGCCGTTCGACATGCCCGCGGGAGAACGCGGCGGCAACGAGCCGTCGCAGGCGCCCGTGCTCGGGCGGCTCGTTCTCCATCATCTGGTGCCGGTGCAGGACGTTGAACGGCTCGAAGCGGTCGAGCGGCGTCCGGTCCGCCCAGAGCCGTCCCAGCCGCCGATGGCGCAGCACCTCGTCCGCCGCGCCGTGGCTGAACGTCAGCCAGCGGCGGCTGGCCTCGTGCCACTGCACCGGTGCCCGCGCCCGGAGCTCGGCCAGCGCGGGATACGGGTTCGCGACGAAGGCGGGTTCGGCGAGGTCGAGCCCGCACCCGGGGACCGTCACGGCCTGGCGTGCTCGACGAGGTCGGTCGCGCCGAAGGCGTCCGGCAGCACCTCGGTCATCGGGACCGGGCCGCGCGCGGTGAGGAGCACCAGCGACGGGCCGCCGTGCTCCCAGAGCAGCTGCCGGCAGCGGCCACAGGGCATGAGCGCCTCGCCGTCCGGTCCGACGCAGGCGACTGCGACCAGCCGCCCACCGCCGGTCGCGTGCAGGGCGGACACCAGCCCGCACTCGGCGCACAGCCCGACGCCGTACGAGGCGTTCTCGACGTTGCACCCCACCACGACCCGGCCGTCGTCGACCAGCCCGGCGACGCCGACCTGGAATCTCGAGTACGGCGCGTACGCGCTGGCCATCGCCTCGCGGGCGGCCGCGGTGAGCGCTGCCCAGTCCGGTCCGGTCGGGGTGCCGGCGGTCGTCAAGATCCCTGCCCTCGGCGGTATGGCAAGCCGTCGGCCGCCGGCATTCGCAGCCGTTGCGAGGCCAGCGCCAGGACGAGGAGCGTCACGACGTAGGGCGTCATCGAGGAGAAGTCCTGCGGAACCTCCTCGGTCGTCAGGTACCAGACCAGGAACGCGATCGCGATCCCTGCGGTGACCAGCCCGGCGAGTCGGCGGGAGCCGCGGAGCTGCCAGACGGCGAGTCCCAGCAGGCCGACGCCGACGAGCAGCAGCAGGGCGTGCACGGACTCTCCACCGCTGCGCAGCTGCAGAGCGTCGGTGAAGCCGAACAAGCCGGCACCCATCAGCAGGCCGCCGGGACGCCAGTTGCCGAAGATCATCGCGGCCAGGCCGATGTAGCCGCGGCCGCCGGTCTGGCCGTCGCGGTAGATGCTGGACGCGACGATGGCGAGGAACGCCCCGCCGAGCCCGGCGAAGCCACCCGAGATCACGACCGCGATGTACTTGTAGCGGTAGACGTTGACGCCGAGCGTCTCGGCCGCCGACGGACTCTCGCCGCACGAGCGCAGCCGCAGCCCGAAGGCGGTCCGCCACAGCACCCACCAGGTGAGCACGACGAGACCGATCGCGATGACCGTGAGCAGCGAGATGCCAGCGGTCAGCGCGCGTACCACGGACGCCAGGTCGGAGACGAAGAACCAGTTCTCGGCTTCCAGGTCCGCCGCCGCGGACGCGATGCCCGGCACCGTGATCACCGGGAGGTCGCCGATCGGTGGTGACTGGGTCGGCCCGCCGCCCGGCGTGCCGGTGAACGTCAGCGCGGCCAGGTACTGCGCCGCCCCGAGCCCGATGATGTTGACCGCGACGCCGGAGACGATGTGGTCGACGCCGAACCCGACCGTCGCGATCGCGTGGATGAGACCGCCGACGGCGCCCATCGCGATCGCGCCGAGCACCCCCGCCCATGGTCCCCACTGATAGCCGAAGAACCCCGCCCCCCACGTGCCCAAGATCATCATGCCTTCGAGGCCGATGTTCACGACACCGGCCCGCTCGGCCCAGAGCCCGCCGAGCCCGGCCATGCCGATCGGCATCGCGAGAAGGACCGCCGCGCCGAGGGTGCCGGACGAGGCGAGGTCCTCGGCACCGGTGATCACCCGGATCAAAGCCACGAGGAGGATCAGCCCCGCGATCCCGAGCAGCGCGATCGGGAGGGTGATGCGGCGCTTGGTCGGGAGCGGCGGTGCCGTCGACGGCGGCGCAGCGACCGTTCCGACGCTCATGCCGCACTCACCTCCTCCGAGTCGCGGCGGCGTTGATTGGCCAGCTCCCGGGCGACCTTGCGCTGCTCCTGGGCGACGCCGTACCGGCGGACCACCTCGTACGCGATCACGACCGTGAGCACGACGATTCCCTGGACGATCTTGACGATGTCGTCGGAGACCCCGACCAGGATCTGCAGCGGGTTGGACTGCTCGTTGAGGTAGGAGAAGAGCAGCGCGCCGATGGCGATCCCGACCGGGTTGTTCCGGCCGAGGAGGGCTACGGCGATTCCGGCGAAGCCCAGACCGGATTGGAACGTCAGCCCGTACGAGTAGGCCGAGCCGAGCAGCAACGGCATCCCGACCAGCCCGGCGACACCGCCGGAGATCAGCATCGCGATGACCACCATGCGCTTCACGTCGATGCCGCTCGCGACGGCGGCGGACTCCGACCGTCCGGTTGCCCGAAGGTTGAAGCCGAACGTGGTCCGGCTGAGCAGCACCGAGTAGGCGATGCCGGCGGCGATCGCGACCACGACGAAGCCGTAGACCTCGTTCGGGGCGCCCGGGATCAGCGCGATCCCTGGCATCCGGCTGTCCTCCGGGATCGGTGCGGTGCCGATGTTGTTGCTGCCGGCAACCTGCACCGATGCCTTGCGCAGCAGGTAGGCGACAAGAGCGGTGGCGATCGCGTTCAGCATGATCGTGGAGATCACCTCGCTGACCCCGCGGGTGACCTTGAGGATGGCGGCGACGCCGGCCCACATCGCGCCGACGAGCATCGCGACGACGATGGTCAGCACGATGTTGAGAACGCCGGGCAACCAGCCCTGCGCGGCCACGACTGCGGCGACGAAAGCGGCCAGGCGGTACTGGCCGTCCACCCCGATGTTGAAGAGGTTCATCCGGAAGCCGATGGCAACCGCGAGCCCGGAGAGGTAGAGAACCGATGCGCTGTTGATGATGTTCACGACGTTCCGCGGCTTCGGCGGCTGCAGGATCGTGCGCCACACCTCGATCACAGGATCTCCGGCGGCTGCCAGCACCAGGCTGGCGATCGCGACCGCAGCCACGAGCGCGAGGACCGGGGCGGCCAACGTGAGCGCCACGCGTCGCGGGTCGAACTGCATCACGCCACCTCCGACCTGCGTGATGGTCTCGCGGCGCTCGTCACGCCGCCGCTCCCGCGCCGGTCATGGACGAGCCGAGGTCCTGCGGTGTGACGGTTGCTGGGTCGCAGACGCCGACCAGCCGGCCCCGCAGGATCACCTGGATCGTGTCCGAGAGCCCGATCAGCTCGTCGAGATCAGCGGAGATGAGCAGCACGGCGAGGCCGCCGCGCCGCGCCGCCCGGATGATGTCCCAGATCGCCGCCTGCGCGCCGACGTCGACCCCACGGGTCGGGTGGGCGGCGACCAGGAGGACGGGATCCCCACTCATCTCGCGGCCGACGATGAGCTTCTGCTGGTTGCCGCCGGAGAGCGCCGCGGCCAGGACGTCGATGCCCGGCGTGCGGACGTCGTACTCCTCGATGATGCGCTGGGTGTCCTTGCGGGCCGCCCGCCGGTCGATGAACGGACCGTTGACGTTCGGCTCACGGGTCTGGTGACCGAGGATGCGGTTCTCCCAGAGCGGTGCGTCAAGCAGCAGCGCGTGCCGCTGGCGATCCTCCGGGATGAAGCCGATGCCGGCTTCACGCCGCCGGCGCGTCGACCACTCGGTGATCTCGTCGTCGCCGAGCCTGATCATGCCGGTCGTGGGGCGGCGCATCCCCATGATCGTCTCGACCAGCTCGGCCTGGCCGTTGCCCTCGACCCCGGCGATCCCGAGCACCTCGCCGGCGTGGATGTCGAACGAGATGTCGGACAGCAGCGGGCGCCGCCCTCCCCCGGCCAGGGTCAGGTCCCGGACCGAGAGCATGACGCGGTCGGTCACCGTCGACTCCTCGGTCGCCGGGCTGGGCAGCTCGGACCCGACCATGAGCTCGGCCAGCTGGCGGGCGGTGACCCCGGCCGGCGTCACCGTCGCGACCGTGGTCCCTCGTCGCATGACCGTGATCTCGTCGGCGACGGCGAGCACCTCGTCGAGCTTGTGCGAGATGAAGATCACCGCGAGCCCCTCGGTCTTGAGCTCCCGCAGGTTGTCGAACAGCTCGTCGACCTCTTGGGGCACCAGGACGGCGGTGGGTTCGTCGAGGATGATGATCTCTGCGCCACGGTAGAGCACCTTGAGGATCTCGACCCGTTGCCGGGCGCCGACCCCGAGCTCGGCCACCAGCCGGTCCGGCTCGATGTCCAGGCTGTACGAGTCGGAGATCTCGGCGATCCGTTCCCTGGCGCGGTCGCCGATGCCGTGCTTGCGCTCGGCCCCGAGCACCACGTTCTCCAGCACGGTGAGGTTGTCGGCCAGCTGGAAGTGCTGGAAGACCATGCCGATGCCGGTCGCGATCGCGTCCGACGGCGAGTGGAATGTGCGTTCAGTCCCGCCGACCGTGATCGTGCCGTCGTCGGGGCGCTGCACGCCGTAGAGAATCTTCATCAGCGTCGACTTGCCGGCCCCGTTCTCGCCGACGATCGCGTGCACGGTGCCCCGCCGGACCGCGATGTCCACGTCGTGGTTGGCGATCACACCGGGGAACCGCTTGGCGATCCCGCGGAGCTGGACCGCGACCTCGTCGGGCGGCCCGCCCGTCGTCGACTCACGTGGTTCGATGGCACACGCTCCTGGCGGTCGGGGGCTCGAGCACCCGGGACGGACGAAGCCCGGGACGCACGCTACTGCGCGCGTCCCGGGCTCGTCTTCCAACTGCCGCCTACGGCGTCGTCGGCACCTCGATCTCGCCCGAGATGATCTGCTCCTTGAACGCCTCGAGGTCGGCGCTGATGTCGTCGATCGCGCCACCGGTCGTGGAGTAGCCCACGCCGTCAGCCTCGAGGTCGAAGATGACGTCGCCGCTCTCGACGGTGCCCTCGTTGACCGCGATGATGAAGTCGTACACCGCCACGTCGACCTTCTTGAGCATCGACGTGATGATCACCGGCTGGATCTCAGGGGCGACCAGGTTGTACTGGTCGGAGTCGACCCCGATCGCGAACGCGCCAGCAGCCGCAGCGGCCTCGAACACGCCGCCCCCGGATCCGCCCGCGGCCTGGTACACGATGTCGGCACCCCCCTGGTACATGCCCTCGGCCGCGGTCCGGCCCTTGGCCGGGTCGGCGAAGCCGGAGAAGTCCGGCGGCTGCGTGAGGTAGGTGACGTCGATCGTGATGTCCGGGTTCACGGCCTGCGCGCCGGCGGCATAGCCGGCCTGGAACTTCTGGATCAGCGGCACCTCGACGCCGCCGACGAAGCCGATGTGCCCGGCCTCGCTCTTGAGCGCCGCAGCCGCACCGACCAGGAACGAGCCCTGCTCCTCGGCGAAGATCAGGTTCGTGACGTTGTCGCCCGGCGTGGATGCCGCGTCGGAGTCCACGATCGCGAACTGGACGTCGGGGTACTCCGGCGCCACGAGGGCGACCGAGGCGCCGTACGCGAAGCCGACCGCGATGATCGGGTTGAAGCCGGCATCGGCCAGCGTGCGCAGGCGCTCCTCGCGCTGGGTCTCGGCCTCGCCGGTCTCAGCGGCGGCCTCCTGGAACCCGACGCCGAGCTCCTCGGCGGCCCGGTCCAGGCCAGCGGCGGCGGCGTCGTTGAACGACTGGTCGCCACGACCGCCGACGTCGAACGCCATGCCGATCTGGTAGTCCGGGGACTGCGGCTCCTCCCCGGTCTCCTCCGGGGCGGAACTCGATCCGGTGCCGGTCGACTCGCTGGTCTGTGTGGTGGGCTCGTTGGTCTCGCCTCCGCAGCCCACGAGGGCCAGGGATACGACGGCGAACGTCCCGATCAGTTTGCTCACACGCAAGGTGGTGCCTCCTTCAACGCGCCTGCCCTCAGGTCGGGCAAGTGATCGCCGACACTTTAGCCGCGACCGGACCCGGTACGGACCAAACGGCGGCTGCGGCGCCAGACCGTTACGGAGTCGGTAGGTTCGCGCCGCGTGCGGACGAAGCGGCTCATCCCAGCGCGAGGAGCGCGGAGGCGACGAGGACGCGGACCCCGATCCCGATCGAGCGCTCGTCGACGTCGAAGTCGCCACGGTGGAGGTCGGGGGAGATCTCCTCGTCGGCGGGGCGGACGCCGAGCCGCAGGAGCGCCCCCGGAACATCCTCGAGGTACCAGGCGAAGTCCTCGCCACCGAGGCTCTGCTCAGTCGACCTGACTGCGGGCGTCCCGAGGATCGAACGGGCCGCGGCGGCGAGGATCGCGACCGAGCTGCGCTCATTCACGACAGGCGGGACCCCGCGCACGTACTCGACCACGCACCCGACGCCGTACGGGGCGACGATCTCCTCGGCGAGGCGGGTGACGAGCGCACCGGTTGCGTCCCACACACCCAGGTCGAGGCAGCGCACCGTGCCGGACACCTCGCCCCGGTCGGGGATCACGTTCGAGCTGGTGCCCGCCGTGACCCGCCCCCACACGAGCGACAGGCCGGCGCGCGGGTCGACGCGCCGCGAGAGCGCGGCCGGGAGCCGGGTGATCACCTCGCCGAGGGCGTAGACCACGTCCGCGGTCAGGTGCGGCCTCGCGGTGTGACCACCTCGACCGGTGAGGCGGACGGTGACCTGGTCTGACGACGCGGTGATCCCGCCGACCCTGAGCCCGACACGGCCGACCACCTCTCGAGGGTCGCAGTGCAAGGCGAAGATCCGCTCGACCTGATCGAGCGCGCCGGCGGCGATGACCTCCGGGGCGCCGGCGCCAATGACCTCCTCGGCCGGCTGGAACACCAGCCGGACGTTTCCACCGACGAGCCCCTGCCGAGCCAGGTCGGCCAGCACGAGCCCGGCCCCGAGCACGGTCGCCGTGTGGACGTCGTGACCGCACGCGTGGCAGACCCCGGGAACCGTCGACCGGTAGGGCACGTCCTTCTCGTCGACGAGCGGCAGCGCGTCGAGGTCGGCTCGCAATGCGACCGTGCGACGCGGCCGGTCCGGTCCGAGGCGGTTCTTCGTGCCCTCCACGTCGCACAGGAGTCCCGTGCCGCCGGCGAGCGGGCGGACCACGAGCCCAGCTGCGGTCAACCGGTCGACGAGCAGGCGCGACGTCCGCACCTCGGAGCCGCCGAGCTCTGGGTGGGCATGCAGGTCACGGCGGAGCGCGACGAGCTCGTCGTCGTACGGCTTGGCGGCTCGCTCGATCTCGTCCACGGTGTCCGGGAAGAGCGCGGGAGCAATCGGGAGGTCGGTCACGGCCCGTCCAGGCTACGGGTCCGCTTGGCTCCTTCGTCGTCACCC
>JACCYY010000272.1 GCA_013696235.1 Sporichthyaceae bacterium
CCTCCTACGTGCGCCTCGTGCGGGACCGTCGAGGTGCGGAGGGCTCACCTCGACGGTCCCCTCAGCCGACCGGGCAACGCTCGATCGAAGTCCGTCCGCGTATCCAGCGGAGCGTGAGCGACTCCCACGGCACCACCATGGGCATACTCCATCTCATGACACCCGGCACTGACGCCGACGATCCGCAGGAACGCCGTACGTCGACCGCTGACGTTGCCACGGACGACCTCGACGAGCTGGTCGTTCGTTCAGGTCGCGGCGACGAGGAGGCGTTCGCAGCGCTCTACGACGCGCTGTCGCCGGCGGTCCACGGCCTGACCCGTCGAGTCGTTCGCGACCCCGCCCAGGCCGAGGAGGTCACCCAGGAAGTCTTCATCGACGTCTGGCGATCCGCGCCCCGATTCGACCGTGCGCGCGGCACTGCACGGTCGTGGGTGTTGACGATCGCCCATCGGCGGGCTGTCGACCGGGTGCGCTCGGCCCAGGCGTCGACCGATCGTGAGATGAGGGCCGCCCAGCGTTCGGGCAGCCGCGACTACGACGAGGTGGTCGAGGCTGTCGAGACCCGGCTCGAGGCGCAGGCGGTCCGCAAGTGCCTGCAGTCGCTGACCGAGCTCCAGCGCGAATCCGTCAACCTGGCGTACTACGGCGGACACACCTATGCCCAGGTCGCCACAGTTCTTTCCCTGCCGCTGGGGACCGTGAAGACCCGGCTGCGGGACGGACTGATCCGACTGCGTGACTGCCTGGGGGTAACGGTATGACCGAGCGATCGATCCATCTGCTGACCGGCGCGTACGCGCTGGATGCGCTGCCGGCCGAGGAGTGCCAGACGTTCGTCGCGCACCTGGCCGAGTGCGACTCCTGTGCGACCGAGACTGCCGAGCTCATCGCCACCGCTGCCCGTCTCGCGCTGCTGACCGAGCGACCCGCGCCGGAGCAGCTGCGCGCCACCGTCCTCCGCGCGGTCGAGCGGACCCGTCAGCTCGCCCCAGTGGTCACCACTCCGCTCGCCGGCGTGGTCGACCTCGACTCGCGCCGTGGCACCCGGCGGCGTTGGGTCGCTGCAGTCGGCGGTGCGCTGGCCGCAGCCGCTGCAATCGCAGGTGCGGTGTTCGTGCTCGGCGATGAGGGTGACCCGGTCGGTGACGTCATCGCCGCCGGGGACGCGCGCACATACTCCAGCGAGCTGCCCGACGGCGGCGCGGCCACCCTGTACGTGTCAGCCAGCGAGGAGGCCGGCGTGATCACGTTCAGCGACCTCCCCGACCCGGGCAGCGGCCAGACGTACCAGATGTGGTTGCTCGACGCAGATGCCAATGCGACACCCGAGGACACGTTCGACCCGTCGGCGAGCGGCAGCGCCAGCGTGCTGCTCGAGGGTGCGTCCGAGGCGTTCTCGGTCGCGATCACGGTCGAGCCCGACGGTGGGTCGAGCGCACCGACCAGCACCCCGCTCGCGACCATCGCGCTCGCCTGACGCTGTCCCCGGCTCGCTCAGTCGGCTGACTCGTCGACCTCGAACGCTGACAGCGGCGGGCAGCTGCACATGAGGTTCCGGTCGCCGTACGCGCTGTCGATGCGCCGCCGCGGCGGCCAGTACTTCGAACCGGCCAGCTCGGGCACCGGGTAGGCCGCCAGAGCTCGCTCGTACGGGTGGTCCCAGGCACCGGTGACCATCCGGCCGGTGTGCGGAGCGTTGCGAAGCGGGTTGTCCTCCGCCGGCCAGTCCCCCGCCGCGACCCGGTCGATCTCGGCCTTGATCGCGACCATTGCGTCGCAGAACCGGTCGAGCTCGGCCAGGTCCTCGGACTCGGTGGGCTCCACCATGAGGGTCCCCGCGACCGGGAACGACATGGTCGGCGCGTGGAACCCGTAGTCGATCAGGCGCTTGGCCACGTCCTCGACCGTCACGCCGGTCGACTTCGTGATCGGCCGGAGGTCGAGGATGCACTCGTGCGCGACCAGGCCGTGCCGGCCGGTGTAGAGCACCGGGTAGTGCCCGGTGAGCCGGGTCGCGACGTAGTTGGCGTTGAGCAGCGCGACGCAGGTCGCGTCGGTCAGCCCGTCCGAGCCCATCATCCGGATGTAGGCCCACGAGATCGGCAAGATGCCCGCCGACCCGTACGGAGCCGCGGACACCGGTCCCACGCCGGTGAGCGGCGCAGCGTCGATGCCGGCCTCGGCGCCGAACGGATGGCCAGGGAGGAACGGCGCGAGGTGCTCGCGTACGCCGACTGGTCCCACCCCCGGGCCGCCGCCCCCGTGCGGGATGCAGAAGGTCTTGTGAAGGTTCAGGTGCGAGACGTCCGAGCCGAACCGGCCGGGCTGCGCGAGCCCGACCAGCGCGTTCAGGTTCGCGCCGTCGACGTACACCTGCCCGCCGGCGTCGTGGACCGCGGCGCAGATCGTGCCGATCGACTCCTCGTAGACGCCATGGGTGGACGGGTAGGTCACCATGATCGCCGCGAGCTCGTCGGGGCGGCTGTCGATCTTGGCGTGCAGGTCGTCGAGGTCGACGTTGCCAGCGTCGTCGGTCCGGACCACGACCACCCGGAAACCAGCCATGACTGCGCTGGCTGCGTTCGTGCCGTGGGCCGAGGCCGGGATCAGGCAGACGGTCCGGCCGGTGTCGCCCCGGCTCTCGTGGTACGCGTGGATCGCGAGCAACCCGGCCAGCTCACCCTGTGAGCCGGCGTTGGGCTGCACGGAGACCTTGTCGTAGCCGGTGAGCTCGGCCAGCCAGCCCTCGAGCTCGGCGATCAGCGCTCGGGTGCCGGCAGCCTGCTCGGGCGGTGCGAACGGGTGCAGGCCGGCGAGCTCCGGCCAGGTGATCGGCATCATCTCGGTCGTCGCGTTGAGCTTCATCGTGCACGAGCCGAGCGGGATCATCGTGCGGTCGAGCGCGAGGTCCAGGTCGCTGAGCCGGCGCAGGTAGCGCAGCATCGCGGTCTCGGACCGGTGGGCGTGGAAGACCGGGTGCTCGAGGTACGCCGAGGTCCGCCGCAGACCGGCCGGGATCGACGTCGCCGGCTCGTCCGCGACGGCGCCGTCGGGCCGGTCCACGACCGCTCCCCCGGACCGGAACGCGCCGAGGACAGTCGCGACGTGCGTCGCGGTGGTCACCTCGTCGCAGGCCACGGCGACGTGGTCGGGATCGACCAGACGGAGGTTCACCCCGGCGGCGAGCGCGGCGGCCACCACCGCGTCCGCGCGACCGACGACCCGTGCGAGCACGGTGTCGAAGAACTGACGGTGCACCACGTCGACGCCCTGCCTCCGGAGCCCGTCGGCGAGCATGGTGGCGTGCCCGTGGACGCGTTCGGCGATCACCTGCAGGCCGTCGGGGCCGTGCCACACGGCGTACATGCCGGCCATCACCGCAAGCAGGACCTGGGCGGTGCAGATGTTGCTGGTCGCCTTCTCCCGGCGGATGTGCTGCTCGCGAGTCTGCAGCGCGAGCCGGTAGGCCGAGTCGCCCGCGGCGTCCACGGAGACGCCGACCAGACGACCGGGGAGCGAGCGCTCGAGGCCGGTGCGCACCGCGAGGTAACCCGCGTGGGGACCGCCGTAGGCCATCGGTACGCCGAAGCGCTGGCTGGTGCCGACCGCGATGTCTGCACCGAGGTCGCCGGGCGGCACGAGCAGGCACAGCGCGAGCAGGTCGGCGGCGACCGTGACGAGTGCTCCGCGCTCGTGGGCGGACGCGACCAGCGGCTGCAGGTCACGCACCACGCCGCTCGCGCCGGGAAGCTGGAGGAGCACGCCGAAGAACTCTCCCGGCGGCAGGCCGGCGCCGAGATCCGCCACCACCAGCTCGATCCCGAGCGGGCGGGCGCGGGTGGCCACCACGGCGATGGTCTGCGGCAACGTCTCGGCGTCGACCAGGAACCGGTTCGATGCCGTCCGGCTGGAGCGGCGAGCGAGCGTCATGGCCTCGGCCGCGGCGGTCGCCTCGTCCAGCATGGACGCGTTCGCGATCGGGAGCCCGGTGAGGTCGGCGACCATCGTCTGGAAGTTCAGCAGCGCCTCGAGGCGGCCCTGCGAGATCTCCGGCTGGTAGGGCGTGTACGCGGTGTACCAGGCCGGGTTCTCGAGCACGTTGCGCTGCACCACCGGTGGGGTGACCGTGTCGTGGTAGCCCAACCCGATCATCGAGGTGTGCACGGTGTTGCGGGCGGCGTACGCCCGGAGCAGCGCCAGCGCCTCGGACTCCGTCGCCGCCGGCGGGAGCACGAGCGGGTCGGCCTGACGGATCGAGGCGGGTACGGCGGCGTCGACGAGCTCAGCCATCGATCCGTACCCGATCGCGGCCAGCATCTTGGCTCGCTCGTCCTGGCCGGGGCCGATGTGCCGACCGGCGAAACGGTCGTGCTGGGCGGTGGCGTCAGGCTGGTTCACGACCATGGGAGCACCTCGTCAGACGGCGGGATCGTCGGTCCGGCGCACCGGTCGCCCGGCTCGCCGTCCTCGTGCTCCCCATCTGTCCTGACTGACGCGCGGCCAGCGGCCGCGTGAAGCCCTTCAGAGATGCCTCGACCGCCCGGTCCGGATCGCCTGAGAGATTCCGGGGAGGTTGCCCCTTCGGCGCCTGCAGCTCGAGGCGGCAGGACTCTCCCGTGCGGTGTCGTCGGCAGGTCCCGAGGTTACCAGCGCTAGGCGAGCTTGCGGGCGGTCCGGCGGGCGGCGAGCTCGTCGGTGCGCAGCGCGTTGGCCTCGTCGTGGTCGAAGGCGGCCCCCGGTCGCTCGCCGGGCAGCTCAGCCAGGGTGCCCTCCACCTCGCGCCAGACCCGGCCCACCGCGATCCCGAAGACGCCCTGGCCGGCGGCGACCAGGTCCACGACCTCGTCGGGCGAGGTGCACTCGTACACGCTCGCGCCGTCGCTCATGAGCGTGATCCGAGCCAGGTCGTCGACGCCCCGCTCACGCAGGTGCGACACGGCGGTACGGATGTTCTGCAAGGAGACCCCGGTGTCGAGGAGCCGCTTGACGACCTTGAGCACGAGGATGTCGGTGAAGCTGTAGAGCCGCTGGCTGCCCGATCCGGTGGCCGAACGGATGGTCGGCTCGACCAGGCCGGTCCGCGCCCAGTAGTCGAGCTGGCGGTAGGTGATGCCGGCGGCGGAGCACGCAGTGGGCCCGCGGTAGCCGACGTCGTGGGGCAGCGCGGGGGTGTCACCTTCGAAGAGCAGGCCCTGCCGACCGGCGAACAGCATTGCCCGGGCCGTGTCGCGCGCGCCCTGGTCGCCGGGTTGACCCACGTTGCCGTTGCTCACTGCCGCCTCCTGGGGGTGCGCCGTCCCCGTCGGACGACAGCGCTGGAGTTACACGAACGAGGTTCGCTCTCCGAGACGCACGCTAGGCCGGGCCGGCAGGGTGGTCAACGTCCGAGCCCGCGACACGCCGAGCGACACTCAAGTCGTGATCGAGACTTGTCGGCCGTAACCCTCGACCACAAGTCGAGAGTGAGCCGTCGGTCAGCGCGTACCAGGTTCGAAGTCTTCGGGCGACACGTGGTCGAGGAACTCCCGGAACTGCTCGACGACCACCTCGTCCTCGGCGGGATAGCCGACACCACCGTGCTCGAGCACCTCTTCGGCAGCGACGATCCGGGCGTCGCTGCGCAGAGCGAGTGCGATCGCGTCCGAGGGACGCGCGCTGACGGTCGCGCCCCCGGTGAAGGCGAGCTCGGCGAAGTAGACGCCGTCCTCGAGCCCGACGATGCGGACCTCCTCGAGCGTGTGGCCGAGCGCCTCGAGAGCGGCGACGAAGAGGTCATGGGTGAGTGGTCGCGGGACCTCGACCTTCTCTTGCGCGTACGCGATCGCGGTGGCCTCGACCGCACCGATCCAGATCGGGAGAAAACGCTCCCCACCGACCTCGCGCAGCACGACGACAGGGTTGTTGTTGGCCTTGTCGACCCGGATTCCCACCACGTCCAGCGGTAGCACCCGTTCACAGTACCGCTGGCCCGGCTTCGCAGTCAGCGACCCGCTCGGCAGTCAGCGACCCGCGCGCAGCAATGCGGCGTGCAGCCGGACGCACGCGGCGGCCAGCTCGCGCTCGACGACGTCAGCCCGTCCGCGCGCATCGGTCCCGCGCTGGCGGCGCAGCGGCACGACCAGCTGCTCGATCAACCCCATCTCGCGCTCGGCGGCGGTCCGAAAACCGCGGAGGTGGCGGGCCTCCACGCCGAAGACGGCGAGGCCGGCGGCGGCCTGGGCGACGGCCAGCATGTCGCCGTCGTAGTGCGTGGTGCCCTGCCGTGGCGACACGATCCCGTACGACTCCATCGCCGTCAGCATCGCCTCGTCGAGACCGGACTGCTCGAGCAGCTCGTCGCGGTTGAGGCGCGATCGGCCGTCATCGCGGGCGAACGACTCCGGTCCGGGCAGTCCATCGGCGCCGTCGGCCGGCCGCGGTCCGCCGAGGCGAGGCGGTTCGACCACCGGCTCCCCGCGCTCGATGGCATCGAGCTCGGCCCGGATGCGCCGGAGCGGGAGGAATCGATCGCGCTGGGCCGCGAGGACGTAGCGGAGCCGGTCGACGTCCCGCCCGGTGAACTTCCGGTAGTTCGACGGCGTTCGGACCGGCTCGACGAGGCCGAGCGACTCGAGGAAACGGATCTTGGAGATCGTGACGTCGGGGAAGTCCCCGCGGAGCTGCGCGAGGACCTCGCCAATGCTGAAGAGCGACGGCGCTGCGCTCCCCCTCCTCACCGAACAACCCGTCTCACCGAGCAGCCCGACTCACCGAACCGACTCCTCCCCGGACGCGCGGCGGCTGGCGAAGTAGACGAGCCGGAATTTGCCGATCTGCACCTCGTCGCCGTCGCTGAGCAGCACGTCGTCGATCCGGTCCCGGTTGACGTAGGTCCCGTTGAGGCTGCCGACGTCGCGGACAGCGAAGCCGTCATCGATCCGCCGGAACTCGGCATGGCGGCGGGACACGGTCACGTCGTCGAGGAAAATGTCGCTGTCGGGCTGCCGTCCGGCGGTGACCACCTCAGTGTCGAGCAGGTAGCGGCTGCCGGCGCTGGGTCCGCGCGCGACGACGAGCAGTGCGCAGGCGGTCGGGAGCCCGTCGACTGCGGACTGGTCGTCGGGGGTGAGGTCGTTGTAGGCAGAGCCCGCGTCACCGGCGTCGTCGCCGCGCTCGGGCAGAACGTGGGAGATGGTCGAGGTCGAGGTGACCGCGCTCTCCCCGTCACCCGACGGGCGGGAGATGCCGCCGCCTGGGACGGCGACGAGCGGGGCTCCGCACCGCGCGCAGTACCGGCTCTCCGCCGGGTTCTCGTGCCCGCACTGGGTGCAGAACATTGATGGCCTCCGGTTGCAGTGCGCTGTGCGACGGGACGGTCACCCTCGAGGGTGACGACCTCTCTCACCCTCGAGATGAGGTCGAGACCGGCTCTGCTGGCAACCTACGGTCCTGCTCCGGGAGGGTCAACCGCGACTCGACCAGACGGGCGAGATCGGCGAGATCGTGCTCGCCCCTGGTCAGGATCAGCCCTCGCCGACGAGTCCGCGGTAGGCGGCGTCGTCGAGCAGGCGCTCGCGCGCCGCCGGTTCGGTCAGTCGCACCGTGAAGAGCCAGCCGTCCCCGTACGCGTCGGCGTTGATGAGCTCGGGGTTGGCGTCGAGGGCGTCGTTTCTCGCGACCACCACGCCGTCGAGCGGTGCGTAGACGTCACTCACGGACTTCGTCGACTCCAGCTCGCCACACGCGGCCCCGGCCGTGACCTCGTCCCCGACGGCTGGCAGCGACACGTAGACGATGTCGCCGAGCGCGGACTGCGCGTAGTCGGTGACGCCGACGCGGACCACCCCGTCGTCGTCGACCGGGCCGATCCACTCGTGCTCAGCGGTGTAGCGCAGATCGTTCGGGTCGTGTGTCTCGCTCGACACGTCCGTGCTCACAGCCGCTGCACCTTCCGTCGCCCCCGTCGCCTGACCGGCATCGTGCTATCCCGCTTCGGCCGGGCGAGCGTACTCAGGCGCCGATGGCGTCCGCAAGGCGTCCACGACGACCTCGACCCGGGGCACCACGGTGGCGGACATCCCGTCGTTGGCGAACGAGTCGATCACCCCACCTGGGATCCCCATCGCGGTCGCGAGCGTCTCGGCATCGCCGATCGCCCGCAGCACGTAGGGCGGGTCGAGCCCGATCCCGTCGACCTCGGGGCCGTCGTCGCCGTCGAGCACGTACGTCGAGGCGACGACGCGTACGTCGTTGACCTGGATGACCTCTGCACCGGCGTTGCGGAGCTCCTCGATGGCGCCGAGGATGCGGATCGCGGAGGCCCGGCGATCGGGATCGACCACGACCAGGTCGACGCCGGGACCGCGGGCGCCGAGCGTCCCGGCCAGGATGCCGAGCGCTTCCCGTCGCTCCCGCGCCTGCTCCAGGGCGGTCTGCTGCTTGTTACCGTCGGTGAGCAGGTCGTCGTACGAGGACTCCAGCCCCGCGAGCTCGTCCTCCAACCGGTCGGCGAGCTGGCTCTGCGCGTCGAGGATCTGCACCAGGTCGCTCTGCCGGGCGGATTCCAGCACGCTGTCCTCGTCGCGGCTCTGCACCTGGGTGACCCCGGCGAAGCCGAGCAGCGCGCACAGCGCACCGGCCAGGATCTGGCGCTGGTTCGCGCGCGGGACCAGGGCCGAGCGCAACCGGGCCCGGCCGGTCAGCTCGTGACGGGCCGCATGCCCGGTGCCGCGTGGGCCGGTCATCGTCAGGCCTTCAGGAGATGCCGGCGGATCGCGGCCACGTTCGCGAAGATCCTGATCCCGAGGACGACCACGATCCCGGTGGAGAGCTGACCGCCGACGCCGAGCTGGTCCCCGAGGAACACCACAAGAGCGGCGATCACGACGTTGGAGAGGAACGAGACCACGAAGACCCGGTCGTCGAAGATGCCATCGAGCAGCGCGCGCAGACCGCCGAACGTCGCGTCGAGCGCGGCGACCACCGCGATCGGCAGGTACGGCTGCAGCCAGGTCGGGACCTCCGGCTGGACCAGGAGCCCGAGACCGACGCCGAGGAGCAGGCCGATGGCCGCGATCACTGGTCGGTCCCGCTGTCACCAGAGGCCCAGGTGAGATCGACCGCCGTCACCGCCGGGATGTCGACCGTGGCCTCGCTGGACACCTCGAACCCGATGCCGTAGGTCGCGACCAGGATCTCCAACCAGCTCGCGCCGGCACTGTCGAGAAATCGCGGGCCGAGCGTCTCGGGGTCGCCGATCGCGCGGACCTCGTACGGCGGTTGCAGCGGGACGAGGTCGGCGAACAGCGCGTCCCCGGCAGCCCGGATCGAGGTCCGGGCGGTGACCCGGGTCCCGGCGACCGAGACCGCTTCGGCGCCGGCAGACCACAGACCGTTCAACAGCTGGCGCAGGTCGATGTCCTGGACGCGCGTGTCGTCGACAAGGGCGTCGGTGTCGGGATCCAGGGCCGCGTCGTCGAGGGTGACGACCAGCCCGGGGCCGGTGACCGCCGAGGCGCCGCTGAGCAGGGCCAGCCGGTCGAGCTCGGTGCTGATCGCTTCGCCCTCCGCCGTGCTGACGAGCGCATCGTCCTGCGCCTCGGCGAGCGCGGCAGCCGCACCTGCCAGCTCCGTCTGCAGATCCGCCGCCTGCGCCCGCATGGTCTCGATGCGCTCGACCAGCGACGCCCGCTCGGCCGCGGCAGCGGGTTGACCGCGGCGCGCCTGGATCGCGGTGGTCGCGAGGAGGAGACCGAGGACGGCGATCCCGACGGTGAGCAGAACTGCTGCGCGCACTCGCGGCGTGCGCCACGACCTGGTCGCGATCGCCCGTCCGTTCGCCGGGACAGTTGTCTGGACGGTCGCCGCGGCAGCTCGTCGGTCCGCGGCGTCCCGGTACTCGTCCTCCGCTGCGGTGCGAAACAGATCGGTGAGCAGCGACATCGACTCGTCCGGGCGGCTCGACGGGGCAGCAGAGAGCCGTTCGTGCACGTGCCCTCCCCGGTCGACCGTCGCTGGTGTCCCCTCATCGTCCCACGCACCGCCCGGTGCCCGAGGCGAGCGCAGGGTCGGGAGTCAGCTCAGGCGTTGCCGCTGCCGGCGGCGCCGGATGACCGGGATCGCCTGCCCGATGTAGAGCCCGCCGGCGTACAGGTAGAGCGCGGTGCCCCATCCTACGAAAGCCCACCCGAACACCCGGGCGAGTGTCGCCGAGCCGCCGTCACCGTCACCGAAGAGCAGCAGCGGGAACGCGTACAGGAGGTTGAACGTGGCGGCCTTGCCGAGGAAGTGCACCGGCAGCGGGCCGGACCCGACCGAACGCAGCGCGAGCAGCGTGATCGTGAGCAGCAGATCGCGGCCCACGAGGACCGCAGCCAGCCACCACGGGACGATGTCGCGCACGACAAACGCGTAGAGCGTCGCCAGGATGTAGAGCCGGTCAGCGACCGGGTCCAGCAGCTCGCCGAGGCGCGAGGTCTGGTTCCACGCACGCGCGAGCTTGCCGTCGAGGTAGTCGGTGGCACCGCTGTATGCGAGGACGGCGATCGCCCAGCCGTCCTCCTCCGGGCCGAGCAGGAGGTAGAGGAAGACCGGCACCAGCACGAGCCGCGAGAGGCTCAGCAGGTTCGGGACGTTGAGCACGGCGGGCCGGGGCCGGCCGCGCTTCGCCACGTCGACCTCCCGCTACCACTCGGTGACCTGCCGAACGGGGACGCGGCACCGCTCACGCCGACCACCCCACCGCGTCATGACGCTACCGGGACGTCCCGGATCAGCTCACGACCGCCGACGGATGTCGCTCGCGCCACGCTTGCACCTCACGTGTCGAGGGGCTGCCTCGCCAGGGACAGCGCCTCGACCTGGGTCATC
>JACCYY010000287.1 GCA_013696235.1 Sporichthyaceae bacterium
GCTCGACCGCACCCGACACCGAGGGATTACTGACATGCCGGCCCGGTTCCGGCTGGTCGCGTACACCGCGGGCACCGACACGAGGCTCGGGTGCTGCCCGGGTGGCGGTCGTGTTGGACGAGCGGCAGGGCGCGCGGACGGACGTCGTCAAGGTGAGGCGGGATCTTCCCCGTCTCGCGACGTTCTCGGTGTCCGGACTGGTATAACGCTGGGATCGGCTCGGCGGGGCGGTCCACGGAGGCTCATGATGGTTGCGCTGCGCGTACGGATCCTTTTGATTGCAGCCGCGGTGGCACTGGCCATCGTCGGCGCTGGGGCGACACCGGTGTTGGCGGGAGGCGCGGTCGGTCTGACCGATCCGGTCGGAGGCGTTGTCGAGGACACCGGGCGAGTGTGGGCGAAGGTCGCCGGCGGTAGGAACCACACGTGCGGGGTGCGCACGGACCGGTCCCTGTGGTGCTGGGGTAACAACGGCGACGGCTCGCTCGGGCTGGGCGACACCACCGATCGGCGGGTCCCGACCCGGGTCGGCACCGATCTGGACTGGGCCAAGATCGGCACGGGCGCGTATCACACGTGCGGGGTGCGCGCAGACCGGTCCCTGTGGTGCTGGGGTAACAACGGCGACGGGCAGCTCGGGCTGGGCGACGAAACCAATCGGCTGGTCCCGAACCGGGTCGGCACCGATCTGGACTGGGTGGAGATCTCCACGGGCGTGTATCACACGTGCGGGGTGCGCGCGGACCGGTCCCTGTGGTGCTGGGGTAGCAACGGCGCCGGTCAGCTCGGGCTGGGCGACACCACCCTCACTCGGCTGGTCCCGACCCGGGTCGGCACCGATCTGGACTGGGCCAAGATCTCCACGGGCGCGGACCACACGTGCGGGGTGCGCACGGACCGGTCCCTGTGGTGCTGGGGTCTCAACGACCGCGCCCAGCTCGGGCTGGGCGACCTCACCGATCGACTCGTCCCAACTCGGGTCTAGCTCGCTGCCGCTGGCGATGATCGCGTCGGCGATCTCCAGCCGCTGCGCCCGGTCCGCGTACAGCTCGACCGAGCCGAGCCAGTCGAGGACCTCGTGGCGCTGCACGGACACGAGCGGTCCTCGCGGCCACGGCCAGTGACCCGGCCGTGCGCGCTCGCGTGGCGTGAGGCGGCGGAGATCGCCGAGGCCTACCGGGTCCGGCTGCGAACGGCCGTGCTCGAGGAGATCGACGCCGGCCTTCCGATCACCGACGCGGCCGAGCTGACCGGACTTAGCCGCGTCACGATGCACCACTGGCTGCGGAATCGCTGAGGGGGGGCACGGCGTGGCGTAGGGAGCGCACGTAGGGACTCGTCTTGCGGCGTCGGAGCTATGCGCCGCCGGCCAGCTGCGCCTGGCGGCGCTCCTCGTTCCAGGCCCAGGCGGCGGCATCCCCGGAACTGTCCGAATCCTCGGTGACTTGGTCCTCCGGCGAAACCCGCGTTCGACGTTCCAGCGCCGCAAGCGGCACAACGTAGGGGTTCGCCGAGGAGCTGGCGGGATCGGTCATGCCCCCAGCCTCCACTCCCGAATGCTGGCGAGGCAAGCGTTTCCGGCCGTCACCCACCGTCCGGCGCCGGCAAGCGTGACGTCTACCTCACCCCACCAGGGCGAGCCGACCTCGAAGTAGCAGACCAGGCCGGTCGTCCACCGGTCCCCGGCGGCGCCGGTCACCCGCTCCATGATCGCGAGCCGGCAGCCAAGATCATCACGCTGACCGCAGATTGACCGCAGATTGACCGCAAGAAACTTCGCAACAGGTCGCAACAGCGCGCAGTGCCTCGCAACGTTTCCGCAGGTCAGAGGCCCCTTTCGTCACATCGTCGCAGGTCAGAGAACCGCCCGTAGCGCCCTTACAAGGCGGATGTCGGCGGTTCGAGCCCGTCCGGGTCCACGGGAGTATCCAGCGGTTCGACCGACCTGACACCGCCGTGACTGGCATCCTCGCGGGATGGTCGAAGCCCGCCGCGAACGCTGGGACCAACGGGTCGAGTGGCCCCTTACCATCGCGGCCGGTCTGTTCCTGGGGGCGTACGCCTGGCCGATCCTGGACCCTGGTCTGGACTCGGCGCTGGTCGACCTGTGCCTCGCCGTCACCTGGAGCACCTGGTTCCTGTTCGCGGTCGACTACCTGACCCGCCTCAAGCTCAGGATCGACCGCCGCCAGTTCGTCCGGCGGAACATCCTCGACCTCGCCGTCGTCGTCCTGCCGATCCTGCGGCCGCTGCGGCTGTTGCGGCTGGTGACCGCGATCAGCGTGCTCAACCGGCATGCCGGTCACTCGCTGCGCGGGCGGGTCGCGGTGTACGTCGCGGGGTCGACCTCCCTCGTGATCTTCGTTGCCGCCCTGGCCGTGATCGAGGCCGAGCGCGGTGATCCGGACGCCAACATCGCCACGTTCGGGGACGCGCTGTGGTGGGCGATGACGACCGTCACGACGGTGGGGTACGGCGATCGCTTCCCCGTCACCACGAGCGGTCGTTTCGTGGCCGCCGGGCTGATGTTGGCCGGCATCGCCCTGATCGGGATCGTGACCGCCTCGCTCGCCACCTGGCTCATCGATCGGATCCGGCAGGTCGAGGAGGAGTCCGAGGCGGCTACGCGCCGGGATGTCGCCGCGCTGACGTCCGAGGTCCGCGCGCTGCGCGACGAGATCGCTCGCCTGCGACCTGGCTGACGACCGATCAGGCGGCGACCCGCAGCTCGCTACCCATGGCGACCGCCCGTACAGCCGGGCGACCACGATCTCGGGGTGCGCGTCCCGGCCCGTAGCCTGCTCCGATGCCCACGCTCGCCGAGGTCGTCGCTGCGCTCGACCGTGCCTATGACCCGGCCTGGGCGGCCGACTGGGACGCGGTCGGCCTGGTGTGCGGCGATCCGGACGCTCAGATCGACAAGATCCTCTTCGCGGTCGACCCGGTGCATGCCACCGTGGAGGAGGCGCTCGACGTCGGGTCCGACCTGCTCGTGACGCACCACCCGCTGCTGCTCGAGGGCGTGCACGGCGTCGCCGCGACCGACCCCAAGGGCCGCCTCGTGCACCGGCTGATCACCGGCGGCTGTGCGCTGCTCGTCGCGCACACGAATGCCGATGTGGCCTCGCCCGGCGTGTCCGACGCGCTGGCAGGTGCGATCGGCCTCCGCGAGCTCCAGCCGCTCGCGCCGGACCCGTCCGAGGTGTGGATCAAGCTCGTCGCCTTCGTGCCGACCTCGGGGGCCGACGCGCTGGTCCACACGTTGGCCGCGGCCGGAGCGGGCGCATTCGGCGCGTACGACCGTTGCGCGTGGCTGATGACGGGGGAGGGCACGTTCCGTCCCCGCCACGGTGCGAACCCGACCATCGGCGCAGTGGGCACCGTCGAGCGGGTCGGCGAGACCCGGATCGAGATGGTGCTGCCCGGGGCGCGGCGCGAGGCCGTTGTCGCGGCGCTGCGCCGGACGCACCCGTACGAGGAGCCCGCGTTCGACCTCTTCCGGCTCGATCGCAGCGTCGCGCCCACCCGCGGTACCGGTCGGATCGGACGCCTGGACGCGCCGGTACGGCTCGCCGAGCTCGTCCGGCACGTTGCCGCGGTGCTGCCGGGGACCGCTGCCGGCGTTCGCGCAACCGGTGCGCCCGACACCGTCGTGTCGACCGTCGCGGTCTGCGGCGGTTCCGGCGGTGCGTACGCCGAGCTGGCCAGGGAGGCGGGCGCGGACGCCTACGTCACCGCAGACCTGCGCCACCACATCGTCTCGGAGGTCGTCGAACGGTCGGCCGGCAAGCCCGAGCTGCAGCCACCGCTCGCACTGATCGACGTCTCGCACTGGGCGAGCGAGTGGCCGTGGCTGCCCGTCGTGGCCGAGCGTTTGCGTGCCGACCTCGCGATCGGCGGCACTACGGTGGACGTCCGCGTCTCGGAGATCGTCACCGACCCGTGGACGCAGCTCAGCCCAGCCGACGGGAGCCAGTCCTGAACGCCGACCCGACCGCGCAAGCCCGTCTGCTCGACCTCCAGGACGTCGACGCACGGCTGGACCAGGCCGAGCACCGGCGTCGGACGTTGCCGGAGCACGCCGAGATCGCCCGGCTCGCCGAGGCGCGCACGGCGATCGACGACGAGGTCGTGCTGGCCGAGACGGACTGCAGCGATCTCGAGCTCGAGCAGCGGAAGGCCGACGTCGACGTCGAGCAAGTCCGAGCGCGCGCGGCGCGGGACCAGCACCGGCTCGACTCCGGGCAGGTCGGCTCGGCGAAGGACCTGGAGAACCTCCAGCACGAGATCGTCTCGCTGGCCAGGCGGCAGGCCGTGCTCGAGGACGTCGAGCTGGAGATCATGGAGCGGCTCGAGGTGGCGCAGGCGCGGTGGCGGGCGGCGTTGGCCGAGCGCGACCTGCTCGACGCCGACCTCGAGACCCAGACCGCGAGCCGGGACGCCGAGCTGGCCACGATCGGCGGGCAGACCGACGGGATGGACGTCGATCGGGAAGCGCTGGCCGCCGCGCTTCCCGCTGACCTGCTCGCGCTGTACGAGAAGCTGCGGGCGCAGTTCGGTGGCGTCGGGGCCGCCGCATTGCGGCAGCGACGGTGCGAGGGCTGCCGCCTGGAGATCAACTCGACGGAGCTGGGCCGGATCCGAGCCGCCCCGGCGGACGAGGTCCTGCGGTGCGAGGAGTGCCGCCGCATCCTCGTGCGGCTCGCCGACTCCGGTCTCTAGGTCACCGATGGCTGGCGACGTGCTGCCGCCCGCCCCTGATGGGGCACCTGCGGTCGACGAGGGGGAGATCTCCCCGCCGGCCGCGGTCGTCGTGCCTCGCAACCGCATCGTCGGATGGGCGACCGACCTCGGAACGCCGACCACTCTGGTGCTGCTGCGCCACGGCGAGACCGCTCACACCGTCGCTCGCGTGTTCAGCGGCCGCGGCGGAGCCGACCCCGTGCTGGCCCCGTCGGGTCAGGCCCAGGCGCGGGCCGCCGCCTCGGTGCTCGCCGCGAGGGGCGACCTGGTTGGCGTCATCAGCTCGCCGATGCGCCGCTGCCGGGAGACCGCGCAGGCCACGGCGGACCTGGTCGGTCTCGAGGTCGAGGTCGACGACGGGTTCGCCGAGGCCGGGTTCGGCGCGTGGGACGGCCTGACCCTGGAGCAGGTCACGCAGCAGTGGCCGACCGAGCTGGCGGCCTGGCTCGCTTCGACCGCGATCGCACCGCCCGGCGGCGAGAGCCTCGACGCGGTCGCCGCGCGGGTACGGCAGGCTCGCGACCGGACGATTGCGCGGCACCGGTCCGGCACGGTTCTCGTGGCCAGCCACGTGAACCCGATCAAGACGCTCGTCCGGCTCGCACTCGGCGCGCCGGCCAGTGCGGTCCACCACATGGAGCTCGGTCCGGCGTCGCTCTCGGAGGTGCGTTACTACCCCGACGGGACCCAGGTGCTGCGAGCGTTCAGCGTTGCCGCCCACCTCGCCGAGCACACCGGACTCGAGGGTCGGTGACCTCGGCGCCAGCGCGTGCGGCGGGCATGGGTGGTCATGATCAGCAAGTAGGCTCCGTACGTGCCGCATCGAGTGCTGTCGGTTGCTGGACCGGATGCGCCGGAGCTCGCCGCGGCCCTGGCCGAGCTTCGCCAGCAGATGGGTGTGCCCGCCGACTTCCCTTCGGAGGTGCTGGCTGAGGCGGACGCCGCGGTCCAGTCGCCACAGCTGCCGACCGAGGACCGCACCGACATCCCGTTCGTCACGATCGACCCGCTCGGCGCGCGCGATCTCGACCAGGCGTTCCACCTCGAGCGGCCCGGGCCGGGATATCTCGTGCGGTACGCCATCGCCGACGTCAGCGCGTTCGTCCGGCCCGGCGGTGCGGTCGAGGCCGAGGCCCAGCGGCGAGGGCAGACGCTCTACGCGCCCGACATCGTCACCCTGCTGCACCCACCGTCGATCGCTCACGACGCCGGCAGCCTGCTGCCCGGCCAGGACCGCCCGGCGCTCGTCTGGACGATCGAGCTGGACGAGCACGGCGAGAGCGTCGGCGTCGACGTGCGGCGAGCACTGGTGCGCAGCCGCGCGCAGCTGGACTACCCGTCCGTCCAGCGCGCGCTCGACGACGGTACGGCGGACGAGCAGCTCGTACGGCTCCGCGAGATCGGTGAGCTGCGGCAGGCCCGTGAACGCGAGCGTGGTGGCATCACGCTGCCTATCCCCGAGCAGCAGGTCAGCCGGACCGGGGAGGGCTGGCAGCTCGCGTACGAGGCGCCGCTGCCGGTCGAGAGCTGGAACGCGCAGATCTCGTTGATGACTGGCATGGCCGCGGCCGAGCTGATGCTCTACGCGGAGGTGGGCATCCTTCGCACGCTGCCGGAGCCGTCCGCCTCGGCGATCCGCCAGATGCGTCGCGTCGCGACCGGGCTCGGCGTGCCCTGGCCGCCCCGGACGAGCCACGACGAGTTCGTCCGAACCCTCGACCCGGCGAAGCCTCCTCATGCCGCCCTCGTCGCGGCTGCGACAGGCCTCTTGCGCGGTGCTGGGTACGTCGCGTTCGACGGTGGCGTTCCGGAGCAGGCCGTGCACGCCGGCGTCGCCTCGGAGTACGCCCACGCGACGGCACCCTTGCGGCGGCTCGTCGACCGCTACGTCGGCGAGGTCTGCGTCGCTCTCTGCGCCGACCGCGAGCCGCCGGTCTGGTTGCGTTCCGCGCTGCCCCGCATCGCGGCGCTGATGACGCAGTCCGCGGCCCGGGCCAGTCAGTACGAGAGCGCGATCGTGTCGATCTTCGAGGCGGTCCTGCTCTCCGACCGGGTCGGCGATCTGTTCGACGCCGTGGTGATCGACGTCGACGACGACGGGGAGAACGCGCTGGTTCAGATCCGCGACCCGGCCGTGATCGCGCGCTGCACCGGCCGGCTGAGACTCGGCGGGGAGGTCCGCGTCCGGCTCGTCGAGGCTGACGTGATGGCCCGCCGGGTGAGCTTCGCGCCGGTCGGGACCTGATCCGTCCGATTGGTCCGGGGCCGGATCGACCAGATGAGAGTCCTCTCATCCTTCCCTCATGTAGACCTCAAGCCCCGAACCGAGCATGAACAGATGATGAGTCGTGCCCGCTGGTCCCTGGTGGCTGCCTCCACCACCGTCGTTGCGATGGCCTGGTTCGCAGCCGGCGCGCTGGGTGAGTCCGCACCTCCGGACATCGGATCCAGGATCATGGTCGGGCCGTCGGTCGAGCCGGTCTCCGACGAGCTCGGCGGCGTACGGGTGGATCCGGACGATGGTGCGACGATTGGCACGGCGCCGGAGCCGCTGACGGCGACCTCCCCGACCGTTGCGCCCGCGCCGGCGGCGCCACCTCCGGCCCCACCGGCGCCGCCGCCTCCGGATGACGACGGCCCGGGCGATGATGACGACGACGACGATGACGGACCAGAAGACGACGGGCCGGGCGACGGAGACGATGACGCGAGTGACGGATGAGTCCATGCTCCCGGCCGACGGAGCGGCGGCGTCACTGCGCGCAGCCACATCGTCGGTTGGCTGCTGCTGCTCGCTGCCATGGCGCTGGCGGCGAACCACGCGCAGGCTCGGCTGGACCTCAGCGCGACGCCAGCCCTGATCCCCGTCCCATCGGAGGCACCACGATGAACCGCATCCTGATCGCCGAGGACGAAGCGCGTATCGCGTCGTTCCTGGAGAAGGGCCTGCGCAGCAACGGCTTCGTCACCACGA
>JACCYY010000296.1 GCA_013696235.1 Sporichthyaceae bacterium
CGAGCACCGTCTGGGCCTCGCGGGCATGCGCACCGTCGGCTGCGACGAGCTCGGCGCACCGGTTGCTGACGGCTTGCACCAGTGACGTGCGCTCGATGTCGGGCAGGTGCAGCAGGCGGTCGAGGACCCGTCGAACCCCGCTCCCGTCCGGCCCGGACCGCAGCGCCTGGAGGTCGGGGTCGAGATCGGGAACGGTGAGCGTTTCGAGGAGATCGATGGTCTCAGCGACCGCCCTGAAGCCGCACAGTGCGTGGAACTCGGTGAGCGCACACAGCATCTCCGGCTTGTGGTCGGCGTCGGAGTAGTTGCGGCCCGGGTCGTCCGGTGCCACCCCGCGCCGCTCCTCGTCGGCGAACCCGGCGGCGGCCTGGGACCGGCTCGGGTGCGCCTGCAACGACAGAGGTCGGGCCGCGGCGAGCACCTTGAGGAGGAACGGCAGGCGCGGCCCGTACGCGCCGGTCACCGCGGCGCCGAGCTCGGTCTCGGGATCGGCCCGGATCACCTCGGCGAGCGAGTGGGTCACCCCGGCTCGCTCGACCCGCGACGGCGCAGCCGGGTGCGCACCCATCCACAGCTCGGAGCACGGGCCGCCGTCCGGGTCGATACCGAGCAGTCGAGGGATCGCGGTGGTGGACCCCCAGGCGTCCCGGTGCACCGGGTTGTCGAGCCGGTCCACTAGACGCCCGGGTGCAACGCCTCGTCGACGAGCATCACCGGGATGCCGTCGCGCACCGGGTAGGCGAGCCCGCACGCGGTGCAGACGAGCGTCGAAGCCGCCTCGTCCACCCGGACCGCTGCCCGGCAGGCCGGACAGGCGAGGATGTCGAGCAGCCAGGGGTCGAGACCCAGCGGTCCGGGTGCGTCGTCGTCGCTCGTCATGGCGGGCAGCCTGCCATGTCGGTCGCGTTCCGGCGTCATGCCCCGATCAGCGCGAGCACCTCGTCCCGCACCCGAGCCATCGTCGTTCGGTCCGCGGCCTCGACGTTGAGGCGCAGCAAAGGCTCGGTGTTCGACGCCCGGACGTTGAACCACCAGCCGTCGCCGGAGACGGTGAGGCCGTCCAGCTCGTCGAGCTCGAGGCCGTCCCGCGCTGCGTACGCGGCCTTGATCGTCTGTACGGACCCGCGTGGGTCGGGCACGGTGCTGTTGATCTCGCCCGAGCCGACGTAGCGCTCGTACGCGGCGGCCAGTGTGGACAGCGGCTCGTCCTGCGTGCCGAGTGCGGCCAGCACGTGCAGCGCGGCGAGCATGCCGGTGTCGGCCCGCCAGAAGTCGCGGAAGTAGTAGTGCGCCGAGTGCTCGCCGCCGAAGACCGCGTCGGTGCGGGCCATCTCCTGCTTGATGTAGGAGTGGCCGACCCGCGTACGGACCGGCGTTCCGCCGTGCTCCAGCACGATCTCCGGCACGGCCCGGGAGCTGATCACGTTGTGGATCACCGTGCTCCCCGGCGCTGCGGCGAGCTGGCGAACGGCGACCAGCGCAGTCACCGCCGAGGGCGAGACGGGATCGCCGCGCTCGTCGACCACGAAGCAGCGGTCGGCGTCGCCGTCGAACGCGAGCCCGATGTCGGCCCCGGTCGCCCGCACCCGGTCCTGGACGTCGACGAGGTTCTTCGGGTCCAGCGGGTTGGCCTCGTGGTTCGGGAACGTGCCGTCGAGCTCGAAGTACATCGCGACGACAGTGAGCGGCAGTCCCTCGAGCACCGTCGGCACGGTGTGCCCGGCCATGCCGTTGCCGGCGTCCACCACCACCCTGAGCGGCCGGATGGCGCCGAGGTCGACGAGGCCACGCAGGTACGCGGCGTAGTCGCCGAGGACGTCTCGATGCCTGCGGGTGCCGCGCTCGCCGGATGCCGTCGGCAGGCCGGCGGCAGCACGGTCCCGGATCTCGACGAGCCCGGTCTCGGCCCCGATCGGGACGGCGCCGGCGCGGCACATCTTGATGCCGTTGTAGCGCGCCGGGTTGTGGCTCGCGGTGAACATCGCGCCGGCCAGGTGGAGGCTCCCGCTGGCGAAGTAGAGCTCGTCGGTCGAGGCGAGACCGATCTCGACGACGTCGACGCCCCGGCCGGCCACGCCCTCGGCGAATGCGGCTGCCAGGCCGGGCGAGGAAGGGCGCATGTCGTGCCCGACCACCACGGCGCCCTCGGCACGCGCCCCGCTGACCTCGACGAACGCCGCGCCGACTCGCCGAGCGACCTCCTCGTCGAGCTGGTCCGGCACGATCCCGCGGACGTCGTAGGCCTTGAAGATCGCGGCGAGGTCGGGCAAGGAACAGCTCCTGGGTGATCGCGCCGGGGACAGATCAGCGAGCGGGTGGTTCAACGTCGCTGCGCAGCACCCGCAGGTGCCCGCGCCGGCCCACCTCCACGCCGGCGCCGACCGGCTCGGGGCCGAGCGGTGCCTGGGCCGCCTCCCGGACTGCGTTCGCCAGCGCCTCGAGGTCGTCGTGGGTCGGCGCCAACGCGCTCGGGTCGGGCGCGAGCCGGATCACCTCCCAGCCACGCGGCGCCGTCAGCCGATCGCTGTGCCGGGGGCAGAGGTCGTAGCAGTGCGGTTCCGCGTAGGTCGCCAACGGGCCGAGCACGGCGGTGGAGTCGGAGTACACGTAGGTCAGCGTCGCGACGGCGGGCTGCCCACAAGCGGCTCGGGAGCAGCGGCGCACGGGTCTCACAGCGCGAGACGCTACTCCCCGGCCGGGCTGGGAGCTCGGATTGGCCGAGGCCGGGACCCCGTGTCGGCACCTAGGCTGCGCGTCATGCTCCGACCGCTGGACCGGCACAGCTGGCCGGACCGTCCCCGGACAGCGCGCCGCGGGCGCGACCGGCGCGGGCGCGGTCCACGTGGCCCGCTCGCGCTGGCGGCGATCCCGCGGGACCGCAGTCGCGCCGACCGCTTCGACGATCTCGTCCTCGACGCCGTCGAGCATCTCGAGCTGCGATGGCGCGCGGAGCTCGCCGAGGTCGAGCTCGCGGTGGAGGAGGTGCCGCCGGAGCAGGAGATCGACATCCTCGACCTCGACCCGGTCCCGCTCGCCCGGGTGGAGGAGGGTGCCCGAAACGTCCGCCTGATCGTGCACCGCTGGCCGATCGAGCTCCGCGCCCGCAACGGGCTCGAGCTCGCGGCGCTCGTCCACGACGTCGTGGTCGAGCAGGTGGCGGACCTGCTGGGGATCGAGCCGGAGGCAGTCGACCCTGACTACGGCCTCGATGACGACTGATCCACTCAGCCGATCACTCAGCCGGGCAGCAGGCCGGTCGAGAGGTCGTACCGGACCCGTGGGACCTCGATGTCGAGCGCCGGCGAGCGCAGCGGCAGCAGCGAGACGTACGAGCCACCCTCGACCGCCTCGACCAGCTCGAGCACCCCGTACAGCCCCGCGGCCGACGGCAGCACGGTGATCGCGAGACGCTCGGGAAGATCATCGCCGGCGATCGGCACCGGCAGGGTCGCGCCGACGGGCACGGTGACCCGGTCGGTGGCCAGCACCTCGCCCGAGTCCGGGTCGAGGAAGGTGATCACCGCGCTGACCGGCCCGTCCGCCTCAGGGTCGGCCGTGAGCAGCAGGGTCGCGATCCCGGCGGTACCGGTCCGGATGTCGGTCGCGGTGGCGGTCCCGGTGAGCGGATCGACCACCGCGGCGTAGGCCATCTCCGTACGGTCCTCGGTGAGCGGCACGACCACGCGCGCACCGGCGACGATCGGCTGGTCGGAGGTGAGCTCGACCGCGACCGGCTCCCCACCGGCAACGTCCTCGAGCGGGATCGAGCGCACCGTGCCGGCCCGCAGCTCCACCTCCTCGAGGCCAACCGCCGCGATCGGTCCGCGCGCGGTCAGCAGCCGGATCTGGATGCGGGCGTCGAGCGCACCGGGGGCGAGCAGGTGCAGCAGGCGTTCCCCCGCGCCGCCGGACACCCCGGGCACCACCACGCGCGTGGTGCCAGCCCCTTCGGCGGCCGGCACCCAGTCGAGGCCGAGCGGGGTCAGTCCGTCGATCCAGTAGTCGCGGACCGACCCGGCCACCCGGCCGCTGCGTACCACGACCTGGACGGCGAGCTGCTGGAGGTCCGGGGCCAGCGCGTCGAGCTCGAACGTCACGCGACCGCGCGCCGGGACCACGAGGTTTCGCGCCGCGGGGGCGTCGACCTCGCCCCCGCTGCCGAAGAGCAGGACGTCGAGCTCGGCCGGGGTCTCCCCCGGGTTGATGAGGTAGAGGCGTGGCCGGTGCCCGATCTCGGTGCCGAGGCCCACGAACCACGCCGACGTGCCGGGCTCGGAGCACGCGCTCGCGGCCAGCCCTTGGGCGTCGCCGTCGGTCGCGCGGGTCACCTGGGTCGCGGCCAGCCCCGGTGCGAGCGATCCGAGCGTACGGATCACAACCGGTGGGGCGTTCGTCACCTCGACCGGGTAACGGGCGACCGGTCCCCGGGCTTCCAGCCCGGCCGCGGCAGCCGACTCCGGGTCCAGCCCGCCCGCCGCCGCCGTGTCGCCGGCGACCGACGCCGTTCCAGCGACGCGTGGCGCGGCGAACGTGACGTCGGTGCTGGAGTCGGCACCGAGCGCCGACGGGTCCGGGCACACGAGCACGGTGTTGGAGACCGGCAACCGGCCGCGTGCGGGCTCCTCGGCTGCGATCTCCGCTGGGCGCACCGCGGTGAGCGTGCCGAGACCGGCGGCAACGACGACCACGACCGCAGCGAAGACAACCACGGGCCGCGGGCTCCTCATGGCGTCACGTCCGGCCGTCGTGCACCCGGCACGGCCAGCAGCACGACCAGCCCGACCACCCCCGCCTGCGCCATGAGCCAGCGCGTGCGCTCCGTCTGGTCGTAGGTGATCTCCAGATCCCCGCCGCGGCCAGGCAGGCGGAAGCCCTGCGCCCACCCATCGACGGTCTGGGCGACGAGCGGGGTGCCGTCCAGGGT
>JACCYY010000313.1 GCA_013696235.1 Sporichthyaceae bacterium
GTGCCGCCCGGCGCGGCGTGCCGGGCCGCGGTCGAGGCGGACGTCGACCTGTCTGCGAACGCGTCCTGGGCCGTGGCGGAGATCGCGGCCGCAGCCCGCGCGGCCGGCCACCCGGCCCGGCTCCACCTCAAGATCGACACCGGCCTCGGCCGCGGCGGCGCGACCGCGGAAGACTGGCCAGCGCTGGTCGAGACCGCCCTCGCCGCCCAGGCCGCCGGGGTCATCGAGGTCGTCGGCCTGTGGTCGCACTTCGCGCACGCCGACGCTCCGGGCCATCCCACGGTTGTCGCCCAGATCATCCGGTTCACCGACGGCGTGGCCCTCGCCGAGCAGGCTGGGGTGCGCCCCGAGGTGCGCCACCTCGCCAACTCCGCCGCGACGCTGACCCTGCCGGCGGCGCACTTCGACCTCGTGCGTCCGGGCATCGCCGTCTACGGCATCTCGCCGATCCCGGCAACGGCGACGTCTACCGAGCTCGGGCTGGTGCCGGCGATGACGGTGCGCGCGCCGGTCGCCCACACCAAGCGCGTCCCGGCCGGCCAGGGCGTCTCGTACGGGCACCAGTACACGACCGCGCGCGAGACGTCGCTCGCCGTCGTCCCGCTCGGTTATGCCGACGGAGTGCCGCGCCACGCTTCCGGGACGGGCCCGGTCCTGGTCGGCGGCGTACGGCGATCGGTCTCCGGCCGGGTCTGCATGGACCAGTTCGTCGTCGACGTCGGTGACGATCCCGTCGAGCCCGGTCACGAGGTGCTGCTGTTCGGACCGGGCCGGCACGGCGAGCCGCTGGCTGAGGACTGGGCGCAGGCGGCGGGCACGATCGCGTACGAGATCGTGGCCCGCATCGGGGGTCGGGCCGTGCGGCGCTACACGGGTGGTACGCCATGACGGAGCTGCAGCCGGACGGCTCGGCACCGCGGACCCGGCGCACTGCCGAGCTCGTGGGCCTGGCGGTCGGTGCCCTCGCGGCCGGGGCGGCGGCAGGCGCTGCGGCCGAGCGGTTCGCGGTGCGCCGGGCCCTCGGCCGGCCCGACCCGATGCGGGACGAGCCGTTCGGCACGCTGCGGGGCGCGCCGTACCCGGTGACTGCCAGCGACGGCGTCGTCCTGCACGTCGAGATCGACGAACCGCAGACCGGTGACGGTGCGGCGGTGCCGGTCACGGTCGTGCTCGTCCATGGTTACGCGCTCAACCTGGACAGCTGGCACTTCCAGCGGCGCGACCTGCGCGACGTCGCCCGGCTCGTCCTGCTGGACCAGCGCAGCCACGGACGCTCGGGGCGGTCGCCGGTGGCGCACGCGACGCTCGAGCAGACCGGCCGCGACCTCGGCACCGTGATCGACGAGGTGGCGCCGGAAGGCCCGCTCGTGCTGATCGGCCACTCGATGGGCGGCATGACGATCATGAACCTGGCCGAGCAGCGGCCGGTCCTCTTCCGCGAGCGGGTCCTCGCTGTCGGGCTGCTCGCGACGTCGGCGGCCGGGCTCGACGACCTTCCGTCCGGGCTGCGGGGGATCCCGGGACGCGTCGTGCACCGCGTCCTGCCTGCCGTCGTGTCCGCGCTGGGCCGGCGGGCCGGCGTCGTCGAGCGCGGTCGCCAGCTCGGCAACGACCTCGGGCACGTCCTGACGAGGCGGTACTCCTTCGCCTCCGACGTCCCGCACGCGTACGTCGAGTGGACCTCGGACATGATCGCGGCAACGCCGATCGACGTGGTGGCCGACTTCTTCCCCGACTTCGACAAGCACGACCGGCTGGCGGCGCTGGCCGCGATGCGTGGCGTGGAGACGCTCGTCATGGTCGGCCGGCAGGACAAGGTCACGCCGCTCGGGCTCAGCGAGGCGATCGCCCGCGAGCTGCCGCAGGCCCGCCTCGTCGTGCTCGAGGACTGCGGGCACATGCTCGTGCTCGAGCACCACGAGGCCGTGACCGACGAGCTGCGCCGCCTGGTCGAGCGGGCCGCGACGGCCGACACCGCGACCAGGACCAGCGCCGTACGCAGCCGGCACCGACGCCGGTGATCCCACGCGGCGCGACGTCGAGACTGCAGAACCGCGGCACGTTCGGCCGTCCGAGTGCTGCACTTCTCCCAGCTCGACGTCGGCGATGACCATGGCGACCACCAGGCTCGATGTCGCGACCCCCGAGGCGATGGCCGAGCTCGGTGCCCAGCTCGCGGGGCTGCTCCGGGCCGGCGACCTGGTCCTGCTGTCCGGCCCGCTCGGCGCCGGCAAGACGACCCTCGTACGCGGCATGGGTGCCGCGATGGGCGTCCGGGGCGCGGTGACCTCTCCCACGTACGTGATCGCCCGGGTCCACCCGTCGCTCGTCGGCGGGCCGGCCCTCGTCCACGTGGATGCCTATCGGCTGCACGGGCTCGCCGAGCTGGACGACCTCGACCTCGATGCCGACCTCGACTCCTGCGTCACGGTTGTCGAGTGGGGTACCGGCGTGGCCGAGGCGCTCGCCGAGACCCGGCTCGAAGTGCGGATCACCAGGTCGGGCAACGGCGAGACGCGTGGAGTGGAGCTCATCACGCATGGCGACGCCTGGGCCGACCGGGCAGATGCCCTCGGCGCCGCCGCAGGGGTCGCCACATAGTGTCGGCGGGTGCTGGTCCTGGCGTTCGACACGGCCACGCCGGCGGTCACGGTCGCCGTGTCCGACGGCGCTCAGGTGCTCGCCGAGTGGAGTGCGGTGGACCCGCGGCGCCACGGCGAGCTGCTGGCCCCCGGCATCGAGCGGGTGCTGTCGGAGGCGGCGCTCCGGCCCGCCGACCTCGACTCGATCGCCGTCGGCGTAGGCCCCGGCCCGTACACCAGCCTCCGCGTCGGCGTGGTGACCGCCCGCACGCTCGGCGCGGTGCTGGGCATCCCCGTGCACGGCGTGTGCACCCTCGACGCCATCGCCCTGGATGCCGTCGGGCTCGATCCGGGCCTGGCCGGGACGCCGTTCGTCGTCGCGACCGACGCCCGGCGGCGCGAGGTCTACTGGGCCCGCTACGTGGACGGCGCCCGGGTCGAGGGGCCGGGGGTCGTCAAGCCCGCCGATCTCCACTGGGTCGGTCCCGTCGTCGGCTACGGCGCGACGCTCTACCCCGAGCACCTGCCCCGCGGTCGCGCCCCGGAGCATGCCCGAGCGGCTGCCGTCGCGGCGCACGTCGAGGCCGGGCTCCCAACCCTGGAACCCGTGCCGCTCTACCTCCGCAAGCCCGACGCCACCATGCCGACGGTGCCGCGACGGGTGCTCGCATGACGCCGGCCGACCCGGCCGGCCTGGTGCTCCGCGACATGAGCCGCGAGGACGTACGGGCGGTCGTGCGGATCGAGGTGGACCGGCACCCCGTCGACGCGTGGTCGTCGACCGCGTTCCACGAGGCGCTCGACCGCCCCGATCGCTACGTGTGCCTGGTCACGTCGACGGGTCCCGACGAGTCGCGGGATCCCTATGATCGAGGCGCTGGCGTCGCCGCGTACGGGGTGATCTCGCTCGCCGGTGGCACCGCCGATCTCGACAACCTGACGGTGCGCGAGGACCACCAGCGGCAGGGGATCGGGCGGCGGCTCCTGGCCGGGCTGCTCGAGGCCGCCGCCCGTCGTGGGGCGCACGAGGTGCTGCTCGAGGTCCGCCACGACAACGTTGCCGCGATCGCGCTCTACGCAGCCGATCGGTTCGTCGAGATCAGCCGGCGAAACGACTACTACGCCCCCGGGCTCGACGCGATCATCATGCGCCGCAGCCTGGACGCCACGCATGGCTGACCACCCGCTGGTCCTCGGCATCGAGACCTCGTGCGACGAGACCGGGGTCGGCATCGTGCGCGGGAGCACGCTCCTCGCCGACGCACTGGCCAGCAGCGTCGACGAGCACGCACGGTTCGGCGGCGTCGTGCCCGAGGTGGCCAGCCGGGCCCACCTCGAGGCGATGGTGCCGACGATCGAGCGCGCCGCGGCCACGGCCGGCGTCCGGCTCGCCGACCTCGACGCCGTCGCGGTCACGGCCGGACCCGGGCTCGCCGGTGCGCTGCTGGTCGGCGTCGCGGCCGCCAAGGCGATCGCGTACGGGCTGGGCAAGCCGTTGTACGGCGTCAACCACCTGGCCGCGCACGTCGCGGTCGACCGGCTCGAGCACGGCGACCTGCCAGTGCCGTCGATCGCGATGCTCGTCTCCGGCGGGCACTCGTCCCTCCTGCTCGTCGAGGACCTCGCCACCGGTGTCCAGCCACTCGGTGCGACGCTCGACGACGCCGCTGGGGAAGCGTTCGACAAGGTCGCGCGGCTCCTCGGCCTGCCGTTCCCGGGCGGGCCCGAGATCGACCGCACGGCGCGCACGGGTGACCCCGCGTACGTGACGTTCCCGCGCGGGCTCACCGGGCACCGCGACCTGGCCGAGCACCGGTTCGACTTCTCCTTCGCCGGGCTCAAGACCGCGGTCGCCCGCTGGGTGGAGGCCCGGGAGCGGGACGGCGAGCCCGTGCCGCTCGCCGACGTCGCGGCCAGCTTCCAGGAGGCGGTCGTCGACGTGCTGACCCGGAAGGCGCTCGCTGCCTGCCAGGAGCTCGCTGTCGACACCTTGCTCATCGGCGGTGGAGTTGCGGCGAACTCGCGGCTGCGGGCACTCGCCGCGGAGCGGTGCTCGCGCGCAGGTGTGCACCTCCGGATCCCGAGGCCCGGCCTGTGCACGGACAACGGTGCCATGGTGGCGGCGCTCGGTGTTGCGCTCGTGCAGGCGGGAGTTGCGCCGACTGCCCTCGACCTCGGTGCTGACTCCGGGCTGCCGGTCACCACGGTCGCGGTCTGAGGAGTCGCCCGGCAGCCGACGCTCGGGCGCGCTCCGCTCCTCGCTCGTCCCTCGCTCGTCACTGCGCCGCGCGAAGGTAACCTCGAGCGGATCCTCGTCGAGGAATGTTGGGGGGGCTGGTGACCGTTCGGGCGACGCCGCGCTCGGCCCGTCGCGCGCACCCGGAGCCGGGCGAGCCCGACGCGCGGCGTACCACTCGCCTTGCGCGCACCGTCACGTACGGCCTCTGCGGCGGCCTGCTGCTGCTCGGCATCGCCCAGGTCGAGGTCTGGCCGCTGTCGGCGTTCAGGCTCTTCAGCGGCGTGCGCGGTCCGGAGGCGACGTCGTGGCAGGTCGTGGTCGTCGATTCCGACGGGAGCGAGCGGCTGCTGGACCTCGCCGGGATGCCCGACCGGGTCGGCCTGCCCCACCACCTGCTCCCGAGGCTCGTCGATGCGTCGCCGGCCGTACGTGAGGACGTTCTGGAGACCTACGTCGAGGCAGCCGGCGCCGGAACGTCCGCCGTCCGGGTCAGGGTCTACCGCGTCGTGTCGCGCACGTCGACCGAGCCGGACGTCGCGAACATCCAGCTCTCCCGCCACGTCGCGTACGAGGTCGGGCTGCCGTGACTGCGATCCGCGACGAGGCTGCAGACACCGATGGCCGCGAGACGAGCCGCGCTCGTGGCCCACTGGCTCGGCTCGACGCCCGGCTGCTCGCCCCCGGCTCGGCGCACCGGCTGGCCTGCGTGCGCACCGTCCTGGCGATCGCGCTGGCGGTGCGGATCGGGATCGGCGCGTGGACCGATCTGGCCGGTCGTCCGGACGCTGTGTTCGCGCCGGTCCTGATCGTCTCGTGGCTCCCCGGCGTACCTCCGGCAGGCGTGCTGGTGGCGGTCCAGGTGGTCGGGATGGTCGGAGCGCTCCTCGCCGCGACGGGCACCAGGCCCCGGGCCACGTTCGCGATCGCCTGGATAGCCCTGCTCTTCCTCGGGGCGCTGCACGGCAGTGCCGGCAAGATCATGCACAACGAGGTGCTCCTGCTGCTGGCCTGCGCACCTGTGCTCCTGGCCGCGTCCAGCGCGCGCATCGGCGACCGGCGGACCTCCATCGCGTACGGGTGGATCCCACGCGCGTCGCTGGCGGTCGTCGGGAGCGTCTACTTCCTCGCCGGGCTGCAGAAGGTGATCCACAGCGGTCCGATCTGGTTCCTCGGCGACAACATGTCGTGGGTGCTTTACCAGGGCGCCGACGCGGGTTCTCTGCCGGCAGCTGCGCGATGGATCGCCGGCGCACCGATCCTGCCGAACCTGTTCGCGCTCGGCGCGATCGGCCTCGAGCTGCTCGCGCCGGTGATCTTGTACCTCCGCCGGACCCGGCCGCTCTACGTTCTCGCGGCGCTGGGGATGCACGGCAGCATCACGATCTTGCTCGGGCTGGACTACACCGCCTGGGTGCTCGTGGTCGCCGCGGTCGCGCTGCCGTGGGACCGGGTGCCTCGGCGCTCCGGCACGCGGATCGGGTCGATGGAGCCGGCGGCACCGCAACCGTGAGCCGGCTGACCGGCCCGGCAGCTGCTGCCGTCGCGGCACTCGTGGTCGCCGTGACTGCGGCGTGCGGCGGAGTGGACGAGGTCGCTGACCCAGCCGCCACCCCGTCGGCGAGCCGACCGACCAGCGCGGCGGACCGCGACGAACCGACGCCCACCCCGAAAGCGACGCCGACACCTGCGGAGACCGCCGTGACCAGCTGGGGACCAACCGAGGCCGAGGTCGCTCAGGCGGCCAGCATCGTGGCCACCATGTCGACCGAGGCACGCGCCGGCCGGGTGATCATGGTGCG